>JAMDCS010000081.1 GCA_023488835.1 Candidatus Bathyarchaeota archaeon | reverse complement strand
AAAGGGCATAATTACAAAGCATCGTTTTTTCTTTTCAGACATTTTACATCAACCAATGGCTTGCTCTCTAAAAGTATGTAATAAAAAAAGCTTTGCCAAATACATGCAGTTCTCCCAGTAAACCTCACTTATCAATTTGTTTTAATCGGTGGTTATGGGACGCTATTTTGTGGCAGCTAGCACATAATGCCCTACCATTGATAACCACTGTTCTGCCTCCAGATGCCCACGGCCTCTTATGATCAAATTCTGTGGCTCTCAAATCAAGTTTTTTATGACATTCGGCACATTTGTAGTCTTGTTGATATAAAATCTCGTTTTTTTGTGTTTGAGTAAATGCTCTCCGGGAGTCTCTTTCACTTTTAGTTTCTTTAGGGGTTATAGTGTTAGGCGCTTCTTCTTCTACACGTAGAAGTTTGATGCTATTTCGAACGCCACTATCTTTTATCATTGCTTGCTTTAAATCTCTAAAGAGTTTCTTATCACAACTCTTAGTACAAAAGAAAATTCCCTTAGAGTCATAGCCATCGTTTTCTCGAAATTTCTCAAAATCCTTGAAGCATTCTCGAAGGCTATCCTTTGTTATATTTTCGTTTGTATAATAAATGTAGAGACCCTCGTCGGTTCCAAATAAGCCTTTTTTGTTCACGAGAAACAGCCTAGAACCCAATTTTAACGCTTTTTTCTGTTCTTTTTTGAACCCTTTCTTCTCATATTTTAGAATCTCTTTTTCAAGGGCACTAAGCGATGATATGTTCTAGCATAGACAACCGATTTGCTTTTAAATTTTAAGAAAAAAAATATTTTAGAAAATTTATTTTGAAACTTAATTGTTTTAAATTAACGGATCTTTTTAGAGATGTATTCGCGAAAGTCATAAAAACTGTTAGGGCTATTTGCGTTTTGTTGTTTGGTTATGAAGCGTGCGTTTGTTTGGTTTGGTGGTTTTTGGATGGGGCGTTTTGTTTGTTGTGGAGTCCGCTGATTTCGTGTATTGGGGGTGTGGTCGGGTTCGGGGCTTTATTCTTGTTGTTCTGCTTGCAGAATCGTTATGCAACCAGCTGCAACACCCAAGAGCTGCTGATGCCAAAACAGGCGATTCTGCCCAGCCCTTTGGTTGTTGTTGAAAAAAGAGGGGTACACAGCAACAACTAAGATTGAAAAACAGCAATTAAGCCTCCGCCAACATCATTCCAGATACAGCTTGCACAAGCCGCCACAACCAACCAACAACCGCCCACAAACGCAGAAACCAAAACAGACACCCCAGCCAAACCCGCTGGAAGTAGTTGTTAATACGGGACCCTATGGCAACAACAAATACTAAAAAAACAAAGCTAATTTAAAAAACTAAACAAAAAGGAAAGAGCTTAGAAAAAGCTCTGAACCGCGGAATCGTCAGAAGCAGCCGCTTGAGGACGGAGTTCTTCAATCCGAGTCTTAGTCATGGCTTTAATGTTATTAAAGTTCGACATTTCACCATAACTTACCAAGGTAATTGCAGTACCGTCTTCTCCCTTACGTGCAGTTCGTCCAACACGGTGGAAGTACACTGGTGCATCTTCAGGCACAGAATAGTTTATGATATGAGTGATGCCTTCAATGTCAAGACCTCTGGCTGCTACATCGGTTGCTATAAGCAGATTACGTCTGCCATGGCGGAACTCGCTAATTGAGCGGTCACGTTGAGCCTGCGTAAAGCCTGCATGAAGCACTTGGCTGCGTATACCCCGTTTAAAGAGTTGATCAGATAACCGACTGGTTTCATGACGTGTTCTACAGAACACAATCGCTTTCTCCACACGATCATCTTGGAGTATATCACCTAAAGCGCCAAGCTTGCCGCCTTGGTTAACGACGATATAGTATTGTTTCATTTGGGTAATGCCGATTTCGTCTTTGCTCACAAAGATTTTTTGTGGGTTGCGCATATACTTGTTAGATAGGCGCATAACGTTATCGTCCATGGTTGCACTAAATAAGCCGGTTTGGCGGTCTTTTGGAGTTCTGGACAGGATAAATTCCATGTCTTCGACAAAGCCCATGTCAAGCATGCGATCAGCTTCATCTAGAACAACAAATTTAATTCCGCCCAAGTTTAACACACGGCGCTCCATAAGGTCAATTATTCGGCCAGGTGTACCAACAACTATTTGGACTCCGTTAGCTAAGGCATGAACCTGTTTATTGATGGATTCGCCACCGTAAACTGCGAGAACCTTAACCTTTGAGAATTTACCGAATTTAGTGATGTTTTCAGCAACTTGATTGGCTAATTCACGGGTAGGAACCATAATTAATCCTTGGACACCGCGGACATCACGATTCAGGTTTTGAACCATGGGTATGCCGAAAGCAGCTGTTTTGCCTGTTCCGGTTTGTGCTTGCCCGATAACGTCTTTACCTTGAAGTAAAGGCACTATTGCCTGAGCTTGAATCGGAAAAAGAGAATCAAATCCTAACTCAGTTATGCTTCTGAGGACTTCTGAATTTAGTGGTAAGTCCTTAAATGATTGAACTTGCATCTTATTGTTATTTCTTCTATCACAGATCTTTCTTCATGGATTCCTAAAAAGCTGTTTTGAAGCTTATCGTGATACATGAGTTATTGTGATAGCCTCCAATGGGGAAGGCGCGTATAAAAACATTTAGCAAAAATTCAAGCAAAACCAACGTTTAAAAAAAGCAAAAACACCGAAAAAACCGCAAACAAGCATGAAAAGCAAGCTTAGGTCAGCGAATATTGACGAACTCTCACAGCCATCGGCTCAAAGCCGTCGCCTCACATCATCCCGAACAATGATGCATCAACAGCGAAATTTATCTATTGTGATAAACAAAAAAGAAAGAGATTACTTCTCGGTTAACTGACTAATTGATTAACAAAATCAGTTGCCCGAGCAGTCAAATCCTCACTTTCCCCAATCTTCACCACAACAGCACCCGAAAGAGCCCCGCTACTTTGAAGCGCCGGAACCGCATTGCGAATCATCGCAACATCATCAGGTGTGGTGGCGCCTTGTCCACTTCCAAAAACCCCAACTTTTGTCCCTGAACTCGGGTTTAAACTGCCTAAGAAATCCTTAACTGAACTGGTTGGACTTCCCGCGTAAATGGGGCTACCAGCCACTATTACACTGTAACCTGCGGTGTTTGATGCAGCTGAGCTTTTGATACCTGCCAACGTCGCTGTGTAACCCTTTGCCTGTAGGTCTGTGGCGATTTTTTCTGCCACCCGCGATGCTGCGCCACTCAATCCAGGGTCATAGAGCACCAAAGCCGCTCCAACAGAGGTTCCCTGTGACGTAAGCGTCTGGGAGCCAGTCGCGGTGTAAGCAACTACATCCAAAAAGAAAACGGCTCCAAAAGCCACAATTATGATAATTAAAATGGAAAAAATCGCCAATAATACCTTGATTATACGTCTCATAAACTGCCACTTATCCTTTA
>JAMDCS010000103.1:7180-17431 GCA_023488835.1 Candidatus Bathyarchaeota archaeon | reverse complement strand
AAAGTTGGTAACCTTGAAAGATAACTGTACGTTTCTTCTTTAAGCCCCTCATGGTCTTTTCTCGGTCACGGATTTCACCATTCATGCGCTCCATTTTGTTATTGTGGATTTTGCCTTTAAGGGTTATTTCTCGGATGTGCTTTGTCCCCTCAAATACCTGTTCGCTCGCTACTGCGTAGCTTGCTAGTCCATCAGTTATGAGGGTTTTTGGCTTGGGTGTAGGTTAGTTTTGCGGATGTGTTGCCGAAGGCTCCCAGTGTGAGAGCTAAATTATTACGGGCGGAGCCTCTATGTTAAGTGTTTAAATAAACAGCCACAACTAAACAGGCTAGAAGTGAAAAGTCATGAGCCAGCGACTGATACTTTATTCTGACGGCGGCGCAAGAGGTAACCCTGGACCAGCTGCCATAGCCTTCATAGCGCTAAACGACAAGGGCGAAACCGTAAAGGCAGATTCATGCTTCATAGGCGTTCACACCAATAACCAAGCAGAATACAACGCACTTTTAATGGCGTTAAAGTTTGCCTCAGACCAAAAAACGCAAGAAGTCGTCTGCCACCTTGACAGTGAATTAGTCGCAAAACAGCTAAACGGCGAATATGCCGTAAAAAACAATGAATTATGGCAGCTCTGGCGTAAAGTGCAGCAGTTGAAGGCTTGCTTTAAAAAAATCAGTTTTGTTAATGTTCCAAGAAGTAATCCTCAAATTGCGAGGGCAGATGAACTTGTCAACAGAACTTTAGATGAACAAGCCCGAAAACGCTTGTAGGTAAAGAATTAAAACATCTGCAGTTCTAATTGTAAGAAAAAGTCAAGGTGAAAAAAATGTTTGTCCACACGAGCATCCGCACAAGCAACATGGAACGATCCATCGATTTTTACTCCAAATTCTTAGGCTTAAAACTTCTAAGCCGCCAGGAAATCAAGAAGACCAACTCTGAAATCGCATTCCTTCAAGACGCAGAGGGCAAAGGCTCCAAACTTGAATTAACATTCTACCGTAACCAAGACAAGTTTGCCCAACCCGCATATGAGGAACGGTTGTTTGACCATTTAGGCTTCGAAGTCGCCGACATAAACAAGACCCTTGCAGCCATGCACAAAGAAAACGTAACCATTACCGATGAACCATTCAAATTTAACGAAAAAACAACGATTGCTTTTATCGAGGATCCAGACGGAACCCTAATTGAGTTAATTGAGCGAAAATAAACCACAGTTTACTCGTAGAATTTGGGTCTAGCCCTTTTGCTGTATTCTTCTAGGGCTTTGGCTCTTTCCTCTTCCTCTTTATCCTTCTCTTGGGCTTCTTTTTCTGCAGGTTGAGCAACTGTTTTATCAAAGTCGCCGTCCACGCTCTTGTAGGAGCCTTCAAGCGCTGTTATGTAGATTTTGAAGTTGTCAATGGTGTTTTCCGCTTGCCGATGGGACGAGTGGACTTGTTCGGAGAGGAGGATAATTAGGTCCAGCATGCTTCTGAGCGTTTGTTTATCACTGTCTTGTGCATGGTCGTAGTAACGTTGAAACACGCCTAACAAGTCCATAAACATGTCATCAACATTTCTGATTTCCCGTTTGAAGAGATTCTCAGAAGTTAACGATTTAGTCTTTAGGTAAAGCATGAGATTCTTAAGAATAGCAGTGTCACAAGTTGCCAAAACAAAAACCCAATTTAACTATGGTTGCTGGGTCAGTTATATTTTTTGGTTTAAGCGGCAACTGAAATGCCGTTTTAACATAGGTTGATTGCCCAGAAAATTTACCCTTCCTTGCCGCTTCATTAATATGGATGCAAACAGGAAATTGTATGGATAAAGGTATGGTGGAATAGGAGCAGTATCTTTTAGGGCATTAAAGCCTCGAAGTGAACAGTTAACTTGCGAAGAGTTGAGCGCTGTTTTCTATGCTGTTAATGCTTGAAAAAGATAGAGGTGAAGAATTAGACGCGTTTAGTTGGACGTAAATCGTTTGCATTTATGGCTCTCGGTTTAGCAGCATTCATACTATACTTGTGGTTTTTTGTCGGGTTCGACGGCCTCTTTAATCTTCTGGCCAAGCTTAATGTTTACCAGTATTCACTGTTTTTCTCGTTAGCCATAGCTGCCCTTTTTTTGGCTGTGCTTTTTGATTCTCTGATATGGCATAGCCTGCTAGATTCCCTCTCAGTTAAAGTTAAGCTCAGAAAAATTGTTCTCTACAACTGGATTGGAAACTTTATTGAGTTAATAATTCCCAGCGCCACCATCGGCGGAGAAGTAGCACGGATAGCTTTAGCGCAGAAAGAAACAAAAAACGACGCGGGAATAGCTGCCGCAACAGTGTTTGGTTCACGCATAATTAGCACTTTTGTTTATTCAGGCGGATTACTTTTCGGTTTCACACTGCTGTTACTTACTCGGCAATTACCACTTTACCTAATTACACCTGTTATTCTAGTAGCGGCTGGAACGGCTGGAATTATAGCGGTTATTTTTGTCATAGCCTTTAGGGAAGGCGCGGTTGAGAAAATAGTTAACGTTTCAATGTGGATTGCTAAGCGCCTAATCAAGAATCCGGTAAGGCAAGAAGGTTTAAGGGAGAAAATTCATCATGCCCTGTCTTCTTTTAGTGAAGTTTTTAAAACTTTTAAGGCTCACCCGAGATACCTTATAAAACCAGTCATTTTTGCCGTTGTCGCTTGGATGTTTAATTTGGTTGTTTACCTGATGATTTTTTACTCGCTTAATTTTACCGGCATCTCCCTGATCGATTTAGCTACCGTTTATTGTATTATCACAACCGTTGAAACTCTCACAGCAGGCTTCCCAGTTGGAGCAGTTGAAGTCACGATGATTAATCTGTTTTCTGTGTATGGCGTTCCGATTGCTGTGGCTGGAGCCGCAACCACGTTAACTCGGTTGTTGACTTTTTGGTGCCAGATAATTGTCGGTTACCCGTTGGTTGAGTGGATAGGCGCTAAATCCTTACTCAAAGGCAACCTGCAAAACCCAGTGGTTACGAAAGCACCCATTGTTATCGATTAATTGCAGACTCCGCTTAAGGTCGAAAAACTATGTCCAACTAAAACACATAGATAAAAAAGCACTTCCACGTTGCAACCATTATCCTCCAATTAGCCCCGATTGTACCGCCAATTCGAGGTTTGCTGCGTCTGGGTGGAGGTTCATACGTTATCTCGCCAATCTTAAAGCCTTTCTTTTTAGCAGAAACCAACAGTTCGCCGCCAAAAGTTTCACCACCCTTCAAATCATGGGCAAGTGCCTCTTTTTTGTAAGCCCTAAAATTCGAGTAAAAATCTGAAACACCACAGATTTTGCCTAACGTTTTAGAAGCCCACCGCTCAGAAAAACGGGGCACAACTCTTCGTGACGCAACCACTAAATCAAAAATCCCTAACTTCTCAACAAGGCTCGGGATGAGTTCAGGACTGTTCTCCAAATCGGCATCTATGGTTACTATCACTGGAAACTTGGCAAGTTTTGCTCCAAACAGTAAACCTTTAGTTTGCCCTTCTCGGACTTTTCCAACCGCTAAATCTGCATGGCATTTGGCAGCGTCAAGGGTTCCATCCGAGGAGCTGTCGTCAACAACTATTATTTCGTGCGGAATATCTTGAAGCGTTGCCCTGATTCTGTGAATTAGTTCTTTGATGTTTTCTTTTTCATTCCAAGTGGTTGTCACTACGGATATGCCCTGAACCGTTCCAGCGGTGGCGCTCATAAGTAGCCTTAAACACCTTCAGAATTATTAAGTTATTTTGCCTTCAAAAATTAACCTAAACTTGATTTTGATATTAGTGTTTGGTTTTTTCAAGTGTTCTTATATTTTCTAGCCATACTGCAAGAGTAAGGAACATCGTAATCTTAAAATAATTGGAAGGACTGATGTGTTAACGAATTCATAAATTAGGTAAGATTAATAGAGGATGAAAAAATGAGCAAAAGCGATAAACCCCACTTAAACCTCATAATCATGGGGCACGTTGACGCCGGAAAATCAACAACAACAGGACACCTACTCTACTTAGCAGGTGCAATCGACGAGCGGACAATCAAAGCCTACGAAGAAGAAGCCGAAAAAATGGGCAAAGGCACATTCAAGTTCGCTTGGGTCCTTGACAACCTCAAAGAAGAACGAGAAAGAGGAGTCACAATTGACCTTCGATTCCTACAATTCCAAACCAAGAAATTCAACTACACAGTCATCGATGCACCAGGACACAGAGACTTCGTCAAAAACATGATTACAGGCGCAAGCCAAGCAGATGCAGCCGTACTCTTCGCTTCAGCCAAAAAAGGCGAGTTTGAAGCAGGCATCGGTGCAGGTGGCCAAACACGAGAGCATGCCTTTTTAGCATTCACTTTAGGTATACGCCAAATAATCGTTGCAGTTAACAAAATGGACGATATATCCGTTAACTGGAGCAAAGACAGGTATGACGAGATAAAGAACGAAGTTTCAAGAATGCTCCGAATGGTCGGCTTCAAAATCGAAAAAATTAACTTCGTACCAGTCTCAGGATGGACAGGCGAAAACCTGCTCAAGAAAGGCGATAAAATGCCATGGTACACTGGTCCAGCCTTAATGGAAGCATTCGACCTCTTAGAAATACCAGCTAAACCAACCAACAAACCCTTACGCGTTCCAATCCAAGACATATACAGCATCACAGGCATCGGCACAGTCCCAGTAGGCAGAGTAGAAACAGGCACCCTCAAACCAGGCCAAAACCTAATCTTCATGCCATCCAACAAAACCGCTGAAGTCAAATCCATAGAAATGCACCACACACAAATCCCATTCGCAGAACCAGGCGACAACATCGGAATGAACGTTCGCGGCATCGCAAAAACTGATGTCCACCGCGGAGACGTCGCAGGCCCAGTTGACAACCCACCAACCGTAGCAAAAGAATTCATCGGACAAATCATCGTTATCTACCACCCAACAGCCATCGCAGCAGGATACACACCAGTACTCCACTACCACACAGGACAAATCGCAGTCAAATTCACCGAACTGATAAAGAAAATCGACCCCCGCACAGGCCAAGTATCTGAAGAGCACCCAAGCTACCTCAAAACAGGTGACGCAGCATGGGTACGAATGGAACCACTTCACCCAATCGCAATCGAAACCTTCACTGACTTTCCAGAACTCGGCAGATTCGCAATCCGAGACATGGGCACAACCGTCGCAGCAGGCGCAGTTAAAGAAGTCACCAAAAAGGGACCATAAACCCCTTTATCTTTTATTTTTTGTTTTATTATTAAAGTTCAATTTTTTAAAAAATAACTATTGAACATTTAGTGTAAACTGAATTAAACTCATATTTTTTACGTAGGGAATAACGTATGTTTTTGATGGTTGTTGCTGTCTTGTGACAGCCACAAGTGTTTTTATCATATGTTGGGAAGTGGCTAAAGTAAGGTGTGGATGCATGGATTACCAAAATGGAGCTACATGTTTGATAAAAAAGGGTTCGGTAAAAGGTGAGGAAAGGCTGGAGCATGTTTGCCTGAGAGATGTGCCCTTGGAAGTTAGGCGCAAAGAAGCAAAAAAACCCCTATTCCTAACAAGATACGAATAAAACTCATTTTTTAACCCAGATTATCCGCTGCAAAGATATTTTGGTAACCCGATGATAACGGAAATTCGGAATCATCATAAACAATATCTGTTTTTAAGCCGTGCTCCTGAAGAGTTGTCTGCATCAAGCTCCAAATCTGTTTTGTTTGGTCATCCGCCTTAAATATTCCCCAAACTTTATCCTCTTCCCATCTGGTTCCCCAACCGTAATTTTTGGGCAAAACCAAGACTGAGTCAGCGATCTTTGATCCTTGAAGTTCCCGAGGATTTTTGACTACATTTTTCCAAAATGATTCTAACGCCTGAAAATGCTCTTCCCTCATAGTGCCATAAGTGCTATTGTTAGAATCGTAATAGTTGAACAGTATCAAATATTTGGCTCCACTTTCGTAGGCAGTACGCATCTGGTTTAGAATTTCTGTTCCATTGTCAAGGTAAGGCGGCTGTTGATACTTCCAAGTTATAATTATACCCCAATCTTTATTCTGCAAATTTGCTGCTCCCCGCATAAGCGCTATCTGCTGGCTTAAGGTGAGGTTCCAACCAACCTGACCCAAAACCACATCATAGCCAGATAAATAATCGAACCAGTACAGTCCATAATCTGAAGTGAAAACTTTCGTGTTGTTCTTTAAGTACTCAATGTTGCTCTTGTCGCGGTCAACGAACCTTTGCGCCGTTTCGTTTATGTCCTTGAAGGGTCGTATGCTTTGGAGTTGTTGGTAGCTGTGATAGCTAAAACCGTTGGGTGCTGCTTTAACGATGTCTACTGTGCCATTTGGGTAGAAGGTTGCTTCGCTGTTGATGTCTGTGTTGCTTGGCTCGTACAAGTGTATGACGCCGTTAAGGTCATAGTTAATTTGCTCGCCGTCGGGTTGTTGAACAAAAACGTCGCCGTACTCAGTTTTTGTTATCTTGTCGCCGGTAGCTGAATCCTCAAACAAAACGTAGTCATCTAGCATTTTTCCACCCGCCTCATCCGCGTAGTAAACGCCCAAGAAGCGGTCGCCCCACCTCTCTTTGGCGCTCTCAAGCCAGCTTGAAAACGAGACTTGAATATATGTGCCAAAATAGGGCAGAAAATACATTCCCGCAGAAACCGCATAATCACCCAATTCGTCCACGCTTGCAAAGTCCCTCTGTAGAAGACCAGACTGCAAAACAAACAGGTTCGTGTAACCCTTGACTTTATCAATCAACATTTTTCCATCCGCAACGGAGTCCCCACAATAAGCTACCCCAACGTAGGCATCCGTGGGTTTGCTGGAAAAATCAAATTTAGTGACCAAAAGTGCCGCTGACAAAACTGTGATTATAACTATGACCGCTATGGCTACTGCATATGCCCTCTTCATTGGATGCCTCAGACTGAGGTTAATCCGTGGGCTTGATAGATAAAATTTTCTTTAAATGACTCATTTAGCGTCGTTTAGATTATATTTGAACGTTGAAAACTAAGTGAACCCATACGTTAATAATTGCTCACCATTCGAGGTTTGATGCAGAAAATGCAATTTTAATTTTAGCTGAATGCTCTGTTTAATGCTTATCTCCGAAGTATTAATAAGCGAATAAAATCTACACTGAATTGAGGTATTAGCGTATGTTTAAGCGTAATCTGAAAATTTTTCTAATTGCCTCTTTAGCACTTATGTTAATTTTGCCAACTTATTTTTCCTTTGTTTCATCTTCAACTGGGAACATTAAAATTAACACAGCAGGTGCCAGCACGGGCGGACAGCAGGTCCAAGCTGGTGGCAACATTAATCTCTATTTTGGAGGAGTCACATGGTCGGGAGAACAGTTTTACTTGTTTTTAAGCCAGGATAGTTCAACACAAATATCCTCAGGCTTAGTTTACACCCCCACATTCTCGGTGTACGATGTGGCTGATACAACGGCAGCCCACAATTACACTGGCGATAATGGCATTTGGGTCACAGGAAACAACTGGGTTAACGGTAGCATGCCCTCAACCATTGGTCTTGGAAACTATTATATCAAAGCAATCGACCAAGTCGGTTCAACAACTGCAGTGACAGATACATACATCACAGTTAACCCAATCGCTTACAATGCAATACTAACCATTTCGCCCCCTGCAGGGCCAGGAGGAGTCCCAATCACATTCACGGGCTCAGGCTATCCGCCTAGCCAAAACATTACAATTTCATACCGAGACCCAACTTTTAACACATGGAATTACTTGACTTCCGTGAGAGCTAACGCAACAGGGCAAATTTCGGCAAGTTCTGAGGCACCAGATTTAATGAAGACCCTTGGCACCTATGATTCCCCTGAAACATACACTTCAATCTCTTACCGATCAGAGCTTGGTACCCAGATTTTAAGCTCTGCCAGCTACAATGAATACCAAAGAGGATTAAAAACAGTAGGGAACTCAACTGCCAATGGACTTTATGGAAACGGCACAAACTTGGTCTCTCAAGTCCGAGTCATGGCAGGCGATACAATTGCGCTTTCAGGCAAATGGTTCAACCCTGGCCCAATTTACGTTCGATGGGACGGCGTTAACATCGTCGGAACAGTTTCCAGTAGCGAATGGTTAAACGCAAATATAATCTGCACTACCGCCACTAATGCAACTGGCTATTTCAGTACCACTGTAACCATTCCAGCCGCTAACGCAGGAGAACACTACTTGGCGGTTGAAGACTCTCAAACACGCATAACAGTTAAAATTTTCATGTCGACCGCATCCCTGCAGCTTTCGCCCGCTTCAGGTCCTGGAGGCGCCACTGTCCAATTTAGCGGTTCAAAATATCCTCCTTCAACCTCAGTTGACGTTTACTATAAGGATCCTGCTTTTTCGGCTTGGAACTACTGGACTTCAACTTCCTCTGATTCTGAAGGCAAAATATCTTTCAGCACAGAAATGCCTGACCTAAAGCAGTACTCATACAGTGGCGACAGCAACTATTCCTCCGCACTTTCGTTTAGAACTCAAGTCAGCGGTGTTGCCTATTCCTACGCAGATTACCGAGAATTTGCACGTGGGCTCCAGCAAGTTGGAAGCAAAGTTGCCAACGCAATTTTTGGTAACGGTACAGATTTATCTTCAAGCGTAAGTGTAAAGCCTGGCGATAGCTTATTCATTTCTGGCAAATGGTTCCATCCTGGTATAGTTTACATTAAATTTGATGGCGTTTCAGTGGTGGGTACAGTTACTGGGCAAGAATGGCAAAGTGCCCAAGTTCTCAGTTCAACCACCGCCAGCCAAGCAGGTGCATTCCAAGTTTACGTGACGATTCCAACGGCTAGCGGCGGCGTGCACTATTTAGCTATAGAGGATACACAAACTAAACTCATAACACGCATAAACGTCATATCATCATATATTTCGCCAACACCCTCCCCTACAGTTTCACCAACGTCAAATCCAACCTCCAACCCCACACCCATACCCACACCTAACCCTTCACTACCCACACCATCAATCGATGTTTCCTGCAAAAGCACCAACACAGTAACCGGCTTTAAAGTTGAAATCGACGGCAAACTATCGCTGAATGGAAATCCGCTTTCTGATCAACCAGTTTTAATCTCATACAGTGTTACCGGCGGAAATTCTTGGCAAAGCCTAACCTTGCTTAAAACCCTGTCTGACGGTCGATTTGTAGCAGTTTGGACTCCGTCCGTGAACGGGAATTACCTCATTAAAGCTACGGTTGAAAGTTCCTCAACTATGAACGGAGCTTCTGAAATCATTAACTTGGCATTAACCCCTGATGCAGAACAAAACGTGTTCACCTTAACCTCAAACTCTACCATAACGCAATTCGCTTTCAACTCCACATCCAAAGAATTGGGCTTTATTGCAGAGGGACCTTCCGACACAATAGGATACGTTCACATCTACATTCCAAAAACCATCATCAGCGACATATCAACGCTCAAAACGTACGTCGATGGAAATGAGGTAAGCTTTAACAGCGAATCACAAACAGACTCATGGCTAATATCATTCAGCTACTCGCATAGTCAACACACAATAACCATGACAATGAGTGAAGCTCTACAGGTATCCAACCCCAACACAGATTCACTTCCTCAATGGCTCCTCTACACCATACCCGCTGCGTTAGTTGTCGCCATTGCAGTCATAGCAGTCGTCTTCAAAAGCCGAACCAAAAAATCTCCCTACTAAAAACAAAATTCTTCCTTTTTCCTCCACTTCGCAACTTAATTTTGCCTTTATATAAGGGGGGTATAGAAAAAAATCGCAGCTAGAGTGCAAGCAATAGTTAGAGCCCATAAAAGCCCTGAAAACAACAGAAAAGACCTAAATTCCATTTCCAATAGAGTATTGACTCAGGAAATCGAAAACAACATTAACCGCTTCTCCATAACCGCACTTCTAAGAGTTGATGTAAATGTCTGGCACTGAAACGTTGGTTCCCTACATAAAAGAGAAAAAGAAACCTGGCGAGGAACCAACCATAATAGTTGACAGCCGCGAAGCAAGCAGTGCTGAAAAAATCGTTAAAGGCTTAGTTGAAAAAGGCGTCAACGTAAAAACTGAAACGTTAGAGAAAGGCGACTACATCCTCTCTGACCAATGTGCGGTTATGGAGAAGCGGTTAATGTTGTTTTCGATTTCCTGAGTCAATACTCTATTGGAAATGGAATTTAGGTCTTTT
>JAMDCS010000103.1:1775-7170 GCA_023488835.1 Candidatus Bathyarchaeota archaeon | reverse complement strand
AAAAATCGTTAAAGGCTTAGTTGAAAAAGGCGTCAACGTAAAAACTGAAACGTTAGAGAAAGGCGACTACATCCTCTCTGACCAATGTGCGGTGGAACGCAAAACCGTCCAAGATTTCGTCTACACCCTAACCAGACGCTACCTCTTCGAGCAGCTCTTCAGGCTAAAGGACGTTTACCCAAAATCACTCATCGTGCTAGAAGGCTACATGCCCATAGTCTTCAAGTACAGCAGCATCCAACCCGCATCGATTTGGGGCGCCATGTTTAACCTCGCCAAAAACGGCATCGCAATAGTCAGCACCTCCTCATACAAGGAAACCATTGATTTTCTCTACACTGCTGCTAGGCAAGAACAAATAGTTGAAAAAAGAAGCGCCGTGGTTCACGCGTTTAAAAAATGCGACACTCTCTCAGACGCCCAAGTGTACTTTATCGCCAGTTTACCCAGCATCGGACGCGAAAAAGCAACCGCTATACTGGATTCTTACCAAACGCCACTTAACGCGTTAATTAATGTGGATGACTGGGAAAAAGCCGTGCATGGTCTTGGCCCAGTGATAACGAATCGCGTGAAAGATGTTTTGAGCACACCCCACAAGGATAAGAAATGTGAAGAAACTCAGCCTTAACTTTCTCGTTTGATATAGCAAAAAATTAAAAGCGCATTCGTCAGCATACAGCGGTATGGATAAAATACATCTGGCGTTAACGCTTCTTTCGATAGCTATCATTGTGGTTCCCATCGTTGGTGTAGTGTACGCTTATAGAGATAACATCCTGGGTCTTGTGCTTCCTCCAGAACTTAAGAGCTTAGCCAGCGGCAACTATTCCGCGTCGCGGTTTCAACCTCCCATACCTGCGGGTCAACCAACATATGACCCCGCCACGAACACGTTTACTTTTTCCTTCAAGTTTACCAACCCGCTGCAGAACACGATTTCGGTGGACAACATTTCAGCAGACGTAATTTGCAAGGACCATGGGGTTTTTCTCGGTAATGTATCGATAAACCAGCCGATGACGATAGCTCCAGACGAAACAGTTACAATAAATGCTTTGGGAGGCTGGACGCAAGCAGCATTGGACCACTTTAAAACTTTCCATTCAGGTCCAGAAGATGACGATGTCAACGTGTCTTTTGAAAACTTAAACATTAATGTTGCAGGTGTCCAAGTGCATATGGACGAGTTGGCTGATGCAGGCTGGGTTCCGCTGCCTCCAAGGTGACAAAAATGAACCGAAACATTAACTGGTTTGGCTTTGCCGCTGGAATCGTCACATTGATAGTTGCTGGTTATTTCCTTGTTCATTCCATGGTGGCAGTTAACGGTAGGCGACAACCTGATGAAAGTTAATGCATCGCCCGTTAACACCAACTTTGGCTTGTTCGGTGCCCAGTTTACGCTGCCGCTTATTTCGGCGCTCAACCTTGTAAGCATCTTGACCTTTTCCGCCAGCGGCATGGTTATGCTGTTTTACTCGCTTATGCCCACAAAATCATGTTCTAAACAGCTGCTCAGCTTTTCCTATAAAAAACCACTGTTTTCGATAATAACTTTCGTTTCGGGGCTGTTAATTATAACTTCGATTGCAGCCTTATTTGACATTAACATTCCCATATTTGGTTCATCTCCCCTTAATTTACCCTCAAACCTAATGATGGGTGCGAACATCAATGCTTCCATTTCGGGAAGTTTCCAGTTGCCCTTCTGGCTTGCAATGGTGGCAGCCGCATTGAGCATAGCCGCAAGATTAAACCATGGACGTGTCGTAACCCAGAAAACAAACTCGGTAACTGTTAATTCATCCTCACAAAAAACGGCTCTGGCTTCTACTTTAGATGCGCAAAAAAGCAAATAATCGTAAAAATCGTTAGAATAAGAAGTTTTCAGCGTTAACTTTAATATTTAAAAACATCAACATAAAGGTACTCTACTGGTGAAAAATTCGTGGGAAAAGCGCTAAGTGTAAACCAAATGGCTTGGAAAATAGCTCAAAAATTCATCGATAACTCAGAATTCTATGGCGTAACCATCTCAAAATCGACTGTTGGAGCCACAATCGTTGATGCAGGCGTAAATGCGTCAGGTGGTTTTCAAGCAGGCAAAAAACTAACCGAACTATGCATGGGTGGCGCTGGAAAAGCACAGCTGGGCTTCAAAACCTATGGCGACTTAACTTTCCCATCGATTACGGTTTCGTCTGATCACCCAGCGATTGCCATGTTAGGCGCACAGTTTGCGGGTTGGCGCATCAAAGAGCCAGACGGTTCCATAGCCATTGGCTCAGGTCCCGTTCGCGCTCTAGCGCTCAAGCCTAAGGATGTTTTCGAGGAGATAGGCTACAAAGACGCAAGCGTCAAGGCAGTCATAACGTTGGAAAGCAATGTACTTCCTTCTGATACACTTATCGAAAAGGTTACAACGGCAAGCGGTATTTCCGCTGAGAATTTAATTGCTGTTGTGGCTCCGACCGCAAGCATCGCTGGTTTAACCCAAGTAGCGGGCAGAGTTGTTGAGGTTGGCATTCACAAGCTAAGAACTTTAGGCTTGAGCCCCAAGGTAATCCGTTATGCAACAGGTTACGCTCCGATTCCGCCGCTGGGCAAGGATTTTGAAGTTGCTATGGCACGGACCAACGACGCCATACTCTACGGCGGAACAGTCTATTGCACAGTGGATTACGACGACGAGGCTGCACTGCAAAAGATTGTTGACCAAGCGCCATCCATGGCATCGAAGGATTACGGCAAGCCGTTTCTGCAGATTTTCCGTGAAGCCGACAAAGACTTCTACAAAATAGACCACGGATTATTCGCCCCAGCAGTGCTGACAATTAATAATGCAAAAACGGGGAAAACTTTCAAAGCGGGAAAAATAAATCCTAAGGTATTGGCAGAATCCTTAGGTTTTTAAACTTTTTATTTTTTGATTGCTGCTGTGTCGCATTTTGTTTGTTGTGGCATTGTTAGGTGAAGGACTTTTTGGACTCTTTGAGCAATTAAGAAGGCTATTGGTATAGTGTAGAGTGCTAGTGTTGCGTTGAAGATTGCTGCAAACGGCAACCAACCTATTGTTGCATCCAATGGGAATGAATAGCCGATTGGTGACGGTTGTGGAAGTGCAAAAAAGAGAACAATTGACATGAATGCAACTCTGGTCAGAATGCCCATAGCAATTGCGACTACAGCCCATTTGGCGTTGAAGAGTATGTTGCTGTTTGGGTTTTTTGTACAGGAAACTCTTTTGCCAATTGCTAAGGCTGCAAAAATGCCAACTAGCATTGATAAGGTTGCGGCAAGGTTGTATGCTGGTCCTGTTGGAAGGACGCCTGGGAAGATTGCGAATAACACTGCTGTGTTTACGAGTGATACGGCTAATCCTGCGGTGGGGCTGATTATTAGGAATGCGATTACGATGGGGATTTCCCATATTTGGTATATGAGTCCTTGGGCAAGTGGAAAGTTGAGGGCAATGTGTGTGAAGGTTGGGTTTAATGCTATCGCCAAGGCGGCGAAGACTATTATCAATGAAAGTTTTTTGGTGTTCAAGTTAATTTCCTCGTATGGTTGTTCAATGCGTTTGTTACCTATTTAAGAGTAGCTACCCAAAAAAGAGTTATTGAATTAAGCTAAAATTGATAAACAAGCCAACAATACAATAAGTACAGTGAAGCAGCGTTGACAGAAACCCCCACACAGTTCGCATCCTCCAGCGAAGTGAAACGTTGGCTTGAAAACCAAACCAGCTCCATCCTCACACCCGTACACGCCCAAGCCAAAAAGCTACGTGACGAAATGAATTCTTCAGTCCAAGCAGTTATAGATGTCAGCAAATTGCTTTTTGATACCAGTTCAAAAGAGATTGAAAAAAGGAACATGAAAGTTTACAACCGCGCAAGAGCCCTAAACAAGCTCGCCCGATTATTTCTTGATCGCCTCAAAAAATTAAATCCTCCTGAACAAGTCTCATACGATACTTTAAACAGGTATGTTCAGGAAACCCAGAAGGTCATGTTGGTAACGGATATTGACATCAAGAATTGGTTTCCAAGAATCTCCCCCTTCTTCATCATGGATAGAAGAAAATTCTTGGCAGTGTACGAACGTACTAAACAAGCCTACACAGCCCTAAACGATTATGTTACCAAAGAGTACGTTAAAACAAAAACCCTGGAAGAAGCTCTCCAGCAAATCAATGAGTTGCAAAACATAGAAAAACAATTAGTCATTCTCAGCAGCGATAAGGAAACTATAAAGAATGAGCGAATGCCTATCGAGCAGGAAATTGTCATGCTCGAAGAAAAAATTAATGAACTCAAATGCAAAGGACCCATCGACAAGCTGAACATGGTTAATTGTGAGATTGAAACCTTAAGCAATGAATTAAAACATGAACTTAGGCACTTGCAGAAGCCGTTCATTAAAATGCAAGCCTTAGCCACGGGGGGCGGCGGAGGAATAACACCCGACGAATTAAACAAGATAAACCAGTATTTGGAGGAACCCTTTGACGCGTTGGTGTCTGAGAAGACTGGTTATCCTCTGCTTAAGGAGATTCTGCAGAAGCTTGAGGGGTTAATGGCTGAAGATAAGCTCAAGTTGAAATCGGATAAGGCTCGGAAAGCTGCAGAGTCCATGAATGAGATTCTGCATAAGGATTCTTTGGCGAAACTTCAGGTGAGATGTGCAGAGATGGCGATGAACAGGGACCAATTAGTTGCTTCGTCGAAGATGGATGAGATAAAACAAAACCTTGCCCAATTCCAGGAACAAGTTAACCAGCTGAAAGCTAGGAAAACAAGCGTTGAAACACATGAAACCGTTAAAGAAAACGCTTACCAAGAGGCAGTTGACAAAATCAGCAACCTCAAACGCACAATCGAGAGAAATGTCTACAGTTCAATCGGCAAAAAAATCCAAATTACATAATTTCTCTAATGCTTCCAAGTTGGACAACGTTGAAACTCGAAGCTAGGTCACGCAGAGCACTAGCTTTTTCTTTCTATTCAGCAGGCATCAAAATCCGAAGCAGCGCCTTTGCAAGTGATAAGAAGGCATAAGATAATATCAACAATTATTGTCAAAGATTGCTTCTTCTGCAATGATTGTTGCTTGGGCTAACATTTAAACTCTGTATTTGTTGAGGGTATAAATAAGGGGGGTTTAGTCTGCTCCAAGCTACAGGTCTAGCGACTTTTTATCAGGTAATGTTTTAAGGTCTGTATCCGCTGAGTGCGCAGAGTGCTAAAGCAGCCGCAGTTAAATCGGCTGTAGTTCCTGGAATTGGGCAAGGTTTTGTTTTATCTCATCCATCTTCGACGAAGCAACTAATTGGTCCCTGTTCATCGCCATCTCTGCACATCTCACCTGAAGTTTCGCCAAAGAATCCTTC
>JAMDCS010000103.1:0-1765 GCA_023488835.1 Candidatus Bathyarchaeota archaeon | reverse complement strand
AGGTCTAGCGACTTTTTATCAGGTAATGTTTTAAGGTCTGTATCCGCTGAGTGCGCAGAGTGCTAAAGCAGCCGCAGTTAAATCGGCTGTAGTTCCTGGGTTGCATGAGTTGCCTTTTGTGCGGAGTTTTTTGTCGAATTCTGCTAGGCTCTTTTTTCCTTTAGCGGTTTCTAATCCGCCAAGCTCCAGCACTGCTTTAGCCTCTTTGGATACTTCGAGGGCTTTTTCTTTTCCAACCTTCCGAGCGATAAATGTGTCTGGACGTTCGGAGAGGATTTTTAGGAAAGTATGAACAACAGCAGTGTTCAATGGTTTGCTTTCAAGTTGCTTTTTCAAGTAAGGGTATGCTAAATCGAAGGTTATTGGGTAACCGTTAACCCATTCGTAGCATATGTCGTCGTATCCTGAGGCGATTTTGAAAACCTCAAACAAACCCACATTCTCTTTTAACAGACGCTGCTTGGAAGCAGGGTTAGTGACGTCAAGGTCAGGTGCATCACCAAGCCCGCTGGGACTGGCAATGTCTACGGCTTCGTAGAGGTGAACTGAATCCCAAGCTGTAGTTGACTTAACAGCCAAATCAATATTCTTCCGCATTTTAGAAAAATCTAAAACGTAACTTTTCTTTGTAAGTGTCATGCCTGCGGCAACAGCGATTGGAACAAGCAACATAACTGTGCCCAGTATGGTGTTTCCACCCTTCTGCCAAGCATTAACATCCAAAGCGCAATCCTTTATGAGCTGCCCCAAACCAACCTTGGCAACCTCAAGCTTTTTCTCTGCCACCGACGTTCCAAGGTACGCAGCCTCTTGAAAGGTTGGTCCTGCGGCAACGGCTGAAGCCAAAAAATGCTCCACCCTTGTTTCCTCAAAGCTGGAGGTGAAGCTGACGTTGCCTGGTTTTTGGGCGCTGACTTCCAGCATTATCGCCAGCTGTAAGCATTTGGATATGTGTTGGGCTTTTTCGCAGTTGGTCATGTTGGGATGCTCCTTCTTATTGTGGTTTTAAAAAGGTTTATTAAAGTTTTGAAAACTACAAGCCACTGATTGGCATGATTGCACGCGAAGGCGACTTGATCAAAACCAAAAGCAACGTGGTTTTTGACGTTAAAGGCTTAGTTCACCCGCCAAACAAGGTTATTGCGTTTCCCCGTTTCATTCCCTCGCCGCAGGGAACAAGACAAGGCAAAGATACACTTTATGGCAAGGTCTACAGCCTTGGAGACCGATTCAAGTACCTGCAGGAAAACCATCCTGACCTCATCGTTTTTGACCCAGTTTTCGGCGAAACCCTCTGCGAAGTCCCCACCACCCAAATCGCCGAACACTACCAACCCACAGAAAAACTGGCATCTCTACGCAAATCCAAAAACCTCAGCACATTAGAAAAAAAGGCGCTACAGCTGGCAACAACGCTAAAAGAAAAAGCCGAGATCTCATGGAGCGCGATTGGCATCTCTGGCTCAATAATGGCAGGATTAACAACCGAGAAATCAGACATCGACCCTCTTGTTTACGGCGAGGAAAACAGCCGCAAAGCCTACACGGCCTTGCAGGAACTGCTCAAAAACGCGGATTCAGGCTTCAAACCCTACAGCCGCAAAGAACTCCAAACTCTCTTCGACTTCCGTTCGAAGGACACCCAGATGAGCTACAAGAGGGTCGATGTCTGATTTCTCGGTTGTTAATCCTGCCATTATTGAGCCAGAGATGCCAATCGCGCTCCATGAGATCTCGGCTTTTTCTTTTAGCGTTGTTGCCAGCT
>JAMDCS010000020.1 GCA_023488835.1 Candidatus Bathyarchaeota archaeon | reverse complement strand
CAGCGACCTAAATCGATTTCGCCGTTAGTTTTACGGACATACTCCAACAGCACATCTTCCAGAGCCACCGATTACTGCTGCTCCTGTGAAAGAGAAAACACCCATCAAAGAGCTTGTTGCCCTAACGGCGAGTTCTTCACAGGTGTTTGCTCACAAAACCGTGGAGGAATCTGGCTTTGACCCGGAGAAGACTTTGTTCTCGTACAAGAAGTCTGAGATTAAAGAGTTCTCGCTTAAAGTTGAGAAGCCAGCGCTGGAAGATGTGCTGTTGGAGTATGTCCGTAAAACTAACGGCGAAATCGATTTAGGTCGCTGCTCCAATGAGCTGAAGACTTCTAATGAGGAAATTGAGCGTGCCCTCGAAAACTTGGGAACTAAAGGCAAGATAAAGATTGAGTTACGTTCACCTGAATAGAGAGAAGGAGAGAAAACACGATGAGTGCGTCAAATGAACTTGAAAGAGCAGCAACAGCTTACGCCCTAGATGCTGTACGACTGGACAAGCAAGGGCAAAAAGGAAGAGCCATAACCCTATACCAAAAAGCAATCGAGAGTCTTCTGCAACTGGTGCAGCTGTACCCCGAATACGGCTTAAACAAAGTGTACGTGCAGCGGGCAATTGCGTATCAGGAGCGGATTAAAGCGCTTCAGGGAACAGTTTCCGCCAGCGAGATGAATGAAGCAAGCAACAACGATGGTGGCGGCGGAGGAGCAACCATGGATGGAAACGCAAACGGCGGCGGAAAACCCAATGAGGAACTTGTTATGACCGAGAAACCGAAGGTTAACTGGGCTGAAGTTGTCGGGTTAGATACTGCCAAAAAAGCAGTCAAAGAAGCCATCGTTTACCCTGTGCAACGCCCTGATTTGTTTCCGTTGGGTTGGCCAAGGGGCATTTTGCTTTTTGGTCCACCTGGATGCGGCAAAACACTGTTGGCGGCTGCGGTTGCAACGGAGATTGATGCAAATTTCTATTCGATTGATGCAGCTTCGATTATGTCGAAGTGGCTAGGTGAAGCTGAGCAGAACGTGGCGAAGCTGTTTGGTTCAGCGCGTAAGTCTGCGACGGATGGGAAGCCAGCGATTGTGTTCGTGGATGAGTTGGATTCGCTTATGGGTCAGCATTCCAACGAGGTTGGCGGCGAAATCCGCGTGAAGAACCAGTTCCTCAAAGAGATGGATGGCATCGTGGACAAAGGCAAAGCATTGCACGTTTACGTGATTGGCGCAACCAACAAGCCTTGGGATTTGGATTGGGCGTTTATCCGCAGGTTCCAGAAACGCATTTTGGTTCCGCTTGCAGACCACGCAACACGCCTAAACATGCTAAAGCTGTATTCAAGTACCCTGCAAATCGCTAACGATGTGGATTTGCGTGAGTTGGCGCGTTTGGCAGAAGGGTTCTCAGGCAGCGACATACGCGATGTGTGCCAGTCAGCGCAGCTGAGCTTGATTGGCGAGTTCTTTGAGTCAGGCAAAGCAATGGACAAAGAAGCAAAGCCACGGTCGCTAACGATGGCTGACTTCCGCCAAATCCTCGAAGAACGCAAACCATCAGTGTCACTCGATATGCTCTCACAATACAACCGATGGTTCGAAGCATTCAAAGCACTATAGGAGGAAAAAAATATGAGGTTTGCGGCTGGGCAATGTGGAAAGGCTTGGAGAACCATTAATTTTTAACACGCTCTCCCTTCTCCCCCTCAAACAAAAACTCCAAACCCCACAAAACAACCCAGCCAAAACGGCTCTCTTCCGCCTTCTGTTGCGATTTTTTTCTATAGCCCCCTTATATATAGGGTCAATGGCGGGTTGAACCCGTAGTTCACTCTGAGCCAGTAAACACGTCTCTCTAAACGCTAAAACCAACAAAACAGCACCACCTAAAGAACCCTCGAAATCTAGAAGTACACCAATTGCAAAATTCCCCAAGAAACCGAAAAAGAAGGCAAAAGTTAAGAAACCCAAAGACACCTAATAACGTAAAGGAGAACTCAACCATGACTACAATAATGACAAACGAAGAGAAAGAACTGCTAACCCGAGCCGCAAACCTCATGGAAGAACTGCTGGAAACAATAGAGGTTTCACAGGACAAAAAACTCGCCAAAGACCTCAAAAAAGCCCTGCAAGAATCCCAAGAAAAGAAAACCCGACCGATAGAAGAGCTTATTCGAGAGTTAAACCTTGAAAAAGACGTACGCAATTAGGTTCACCCCAACTTTCTCAAAAGGCTTCAGAATTTAGAGCGGGCAACCCAAATTAAGATTCTAAACGAAATTAACATTTTAAAAACCAACCCCTTGAAGGAAAGCCGTTACGTGGAGATTGGAAAGGTGTCTTTTCGCTAAGAATAGGTACATACCGAGTCCTGTACGAAATTAAAGGGAATGATGTGCGCCTCTTACTGGTAGGACACCGCAAACACGTTTACCCAATAAGGAGACCCTGACGATTATGGTGCAAGTAGAATACGACAAAAAAGCCGACGCCCTCTACATCTGGCTAAGAAAAGCAAAATATGACATAAGCGAAGAACTAGCCGAAAACGTCATAATAGACCTAGACAAAAACGGACGCATAATCGGCATAGAATTGCTAGGCGCCTCAAAAAAACTAGGCCAAGACTAATAACAAAAATCATCAACACAGAAAAAACAGCCCAAACCGCCTAAACACCCCCACCAACCCACCCATAAAAAACCCACACAAAACTAGAAACACACCAATTTACCAAGAAACTTAGTTTTTTGAATCAGCGTTAGGTTCAATTTTAAAAAGCCGTACCATGGATCCCTACAACGGCGGATCATTTCCGTGCCTCCCAACTGCAACTAAGGCATCTAGCAACTAACATTAGCAAGAAATCCAAATCAAGCCCAACGAAATACAACGTAGAACAGAACGTCTAATAGCTGGACTTATAAAAAAAAGACGTTTCTTACTTCAAACGCATATTCTCTAAGCCTACAGCTCCTTAAATCAGGTTTATCTTTTTTTAGAGCCATGCGCTTCTGTCAACGTTTTCTTGTGTAATTGTTGTATCGCCTCTTAGTACCGTTGAAGCCTTCATACTTCCCACTATGGGCTACTTTCATTTTTTCTTTGAAGGTTTCTTCTAGCATTTTGTCAAGCTTGGGTTTCTCTGTTCTGTGTGGCTTTGAAAAGTTTTTAAGAGTAACATTCCAACATTAAGTATGGTAAGATTTTGGTCCAGACATCGAGCGATTATGCGATCGATGAGTGGAAAGAGGCGCGGCATGTTGTTGAGAAATTTGATGATCGGCAACATGACTTGAGGAAGTATGGATTTACGTTCTTGAGTGCCCTTATTGCAGTTGATTCTTTAACTAAACTGTACAGTAGCGTAGATGATCGCATACGTATTGCTGTTGTTGGCGTTACCTTGCTTCTCACGGTTGCGCTAAGGCTGCTGGACAAAAGTTATTCGTTGTTTATG
>JAMDCS010000071.1:2028-3496 GCA_023488835.1 Candidatus Bathyarchaeota archaeon | reverse complement strand
TTAATTCTGGCATAAAAAATCCTCTATTACTGTATGGGTGTAGAAAAATATTTGTTTTTTGATTTAGTGCTAACTTGTGAGAAAACGGGTTCATCTTTAGTCTCATTTAGTATCAGTTAATGCCTTGTTTGCTTGCAAATCGGTTTTTGCACTTTTTTAAACAAGTGAATTGGAAGGAACATTGAGGTTTTCGCTTTGTATTCTAAGTAGGCGGCACCGAATTGGATTTCCATTTCTTTTTCTTCTTTCTTAGCTAACCGGTAATACATTGTTGTCAATATAGGCCACATTATTAGTAACGGTATTGTGGCCCAATGTACAAGCAGGCCTAATGTAGTTAGGATAAAGCCGATATATTGGGGATGGCGGATGTGTGCATATATTCCGTCGGTTACTAATTTTGCTTCGTCTCTGGGTTTGCCCCAATATCCTTTGTAGATTCTGCTCCAGGCGTTAAACACAAGGATTATACCAATGAAGTTTAGGGCATATCCAATGTACATTCCTGTGTAGCCAATGTATTGTTGAAGGGTATGTTGCCATAAGAAACCTGGTGCCAGCGTTGCCCCGATTGCCCATGTAGCAATATACATACTTAATGGAATGCCAAACATTTCAAGAGCTAATGCCACAATGAATGCTAGATAAACGCTTGAAGGTTTTCGTTGACTCTTTTTGTAAAACGGTATGAAGGCTAGGAAGAAACCAAATAAGACTATCCAAACGGCGACCATAATCCAGTCACCGTAGGCCATTACGTCAGTAGCGGTATGTGTTTCAAGGAATGATATCTAGAACCCACCAGAGTCCATGCATGTTGTTATTTGAGTTCTCAAAGAGAGCTATCTTATGATATAAGCGACATCGGACAATAATTGATAGTTTATAGGACAAACTGTGAAGTAAAATAGAGCCAAAAAACGTTGCTTTTCAGCCTCATCTCCGCGCCAATATTATTCACTAGAGGAATATTTATGCCAGAATTAAATTTTGAAGGAACCGCGACTTGGAATGGCGCTACAGAATGTACCCTACAAGCAAAGGGAAAACAAATAGCTACCGTTAGCCCACCCCCATCTTTTGGAGGAAAAGAAAGCTACTGCACCCCTGAAGACATCCTTCGCTGCCGCATTAGCATCATGCATCAATACCTTGTTTCTATTGATAGCAAAGAATAGCCGACTTAACCTCAAAAATCTTGAAACAAAAGCAATCGTAAAGATGAACGTTGAAGGCATGGAGAAATTAATTTTCACAAATGTTCATTTCGCAATGAATGTTGGTCTGCAAGATGACAACGACTGGGAACGTAAGAAAGCTGAAACAGTTTATGGTATGGCACAAAAGATTTGCCCAATACGACAATCTTGGGGAGAGGCTGTCCCAATTAGCTTCGAGTTAAATTTCAAATAAGAATTTAAACTTGAATGGAAAGAGGTGAATTTATGGCTAAAGATCCAGTCTGTAA
>JAMDCS010000071.1:0-2018 GCA_023488835.1 Candidatus Bathyarchaeota archaeon | reverse complement strand
AGTTATATTCTGCGTCGGTCGAATATTTAGCATTATGGCTAAAGATCCAGTCTGTAAAATGGATGTAAATGAAAAGACGGCAATGCTGAAATTGGATTATAACGGAAAAATTTACTACTTCTGCAATTCAGGTTGCAAATCGACTTTTGACAACAATCCCTCTAAATACGCAAAGTAATCATGCAACCAAACTCTCAAAACCTCATTTTCACGTTATATTTGTAATAATTTTATAAACATCAACTAGCTACCATTAAGTATAGTTGGTAGCTTGCGGTGAGATTTATGAGTACTACCTCTGCACATACAACCGCTTTTGTCCTTGCGCTTTTAGGCGGTATAATAATAACTGTGGGGAGCGCCATCGAGATAGTATTGTTGACCTTTGGATCCTATTCAGGAACTTTCTATGGCATGGGCCCTGGCATGATGAGTGGATATGGTTTCTATGGTTACGGCGCTGGATGGCTGACGGCTCTTTCTGCCGTAGCATTGGTTTTTGGGATCATAGTATTAGTTGGCGCCATAATGCTAAATATTCGACCGACGCAGAATATAACTTGGGGTATAGTAGTGGTTGTCTTTTCTGTTGCTAGTTTCATTGGTATGGGTGGATATATGATGGGAGCGGTTTTAGGAATCGCTGGTGGGGCAATAGCTCTTAGTTACAGAACTACAACGAGTGCTGGCTCGTAATGGAGAAGGCCATTTCAGAATATTTCGTTAACTCGCACTTTTAGCCATTTGTAACGGTAAATTTATTGTGGCAATTGGGACACTCGTATGCATCTATAGCAAAAAAAATTATTCTTCAGGGTTTTATTTGGCTTCTGAACTGCGCTATTGCAATTTGGGCATTTAGCCATAGTAAGATCCAAACGCTCAATTATCGGAAAAAGGGATTTAAGTTGCATCGGACAAAAATTGAACTCTGTCTCTATGTCCTCGTTACATCGCCGCTAAACTATCTTAGATTTTAGCCATAACAGCGTATAATCAAGATTGGCAGCATGAGTCTAAAGGCTCCTATCGCAAATGTCTTAGTACGTTTAGGTTTTGGCGCTTCGGGAATTGGTATTTTAGGTGTCGGTATTTCCATAAAGTTCCCTTCGTTAATTATTGGGGTAAGGTAACTCGAGAGGAGAGGGGTTTTGGGCAGTTTTATGGCAGTTAATGGGGAAGAACCCCCCTCTTGACGCCTAACCTTCTACAAATCCTTTACTCCAAGAGATATATTGTCTATCGGACAACTCACAAGTTAAGTAGAACAAATCTTGGGTGCAAAATTTGTTTCTAATTTTTGTACTATTTGTTTTCAAGGTTTGTCCGTTGGGGCTTAAAAGAGAAGATCCCCCCAAGAATTGTTAGGAATAGAATAGTATGTCTGTTAGCAATCAAGGTGACCAATTAGATAGTCATGATCATCAGGGACATAGCAAGAAGCACATGATACTGATGATGCTATGTTGCGTACTACCAGTAGTAGCGATAGTGGCAGTAGCAGCAATCTTTCCACAAGCCTCATATCTAAACTTTCTTTTCCTCCTAGCTTGCCCCTTGATGATGGTGGCTATGATGATCCCAAATTTGTTATCAAAGAAAAAGAGTACAAACAAGAGCTGCCATTAGCTCTTCTTTTCTTAGTGTTTTAGAAATGTGCGCAATTAATTTTTTTATCTTTTGAGTGCTAAGTTACCTGTTGAGTAGGCTGGGCTGGTACACTTAAGCACTATTGGTTCGGTATCTTTACAACCTGAGTTGCTACAACCGTTTAACTACTGTCAAGCCCAGTACTTACTCTCGCTCTTTAGACTTTCTTCGCCCCCACGATCTTAGACCCAAAAGATTAATGTGTCCAACTGTACAATTCCTAACCATGCGAAGATTACACGTCTTCCTGTTTATTCTCTCGATAACACTTAGCGTACTTGTAACGGTAGCGGCAGTTTCTTGGTATTATGCAACAACCGCTCCTTCCTACTATGACTCTAGTTGGATGGGTCAGATGTGGGGGCGAA
>JAMDCS010000107.1 GCA_023488835.1 Candidatus Bathyarchaeota archaeon | reverse complement strand
TCTAAACTCCTGAAGCCCAAACTCAGCATGCGAAAGCGGCCAAAACAACATAATCTGACCGCCAATTAGAAAGTCAGCAATAAGAGAATGCGATATCAGCGCAATGAAGTATGGCACTGCTTTTTTGCCGTAAACAAAGAAGATTGGAACGAAAACAATTAGCGCAGAAAGAATTGAGGTGGTAGGTCCACTGTGCAAACCCGGTATTATAAGCAGACCCATGTCGGGGATCATCGATAGAACCATGATTAATGGAATGTTGATTTTTGTCTTCAGGAGTTTAGAAGATGTCTTCCCTAACAGGTAAGCCAGAGCCATGTGACCGACAGCGAACGAAGCAGTATGCCTCCATCAAAGATTACTTGTCAAACTGTCAGGCAATCTATTAAGCATATAGGGTAACGCGCTGCTTTGTCGAGACAGTGTAAAAAGTCGATTTGGATTTTGAAAATTGCTTCATAGTTGCTAAAAACCGCTTGACCAGCCAATGCTTTTTGCAAGTAAATCAGCAATTTTTTGAAAAGCAATTGAATTATCACACCGTCTCGACAAGCCAGCGCGCTAACTGGGTATTCGCTTTTAAACGACTATCTCGCCTTTGGAAAGTTTATTATTAGAATAACCCTCCTAGAAAGCTTAGACTTTTATTTTAAAATTTTTAGTTTAATTGGATGGAACTGCAGTTTAAGACTTTGAAGTCGGATTGAGGTTTCATTGTGTTGATGACTCTGGCCTGCGTTCTTGGGATGCCGGGAGTTATTCCGCTTTTCTTCTACCAGAATAGAGATGGAAGAAAATGAATATCGAACGTTTTAGAGACGAGTACCTTCAATATATACAGAGAACAAGAGACTAATCCCTTTATCTATTGATCTCGCAAGCGCTAGGTTTCAGTCAAACATAGTTTCTAATCCAGAAGATAGCGAAATGAAAGTCTCTATCAACTTTGCTTCCATTTGAATATGATTTTAGAATACATACAATTTTTAATTAAAAAGTCATTTTCGGTTGACAAGTATCATAATAGGCATACTAGCCCATAAAACCACAAGGCATATATTTTTAGTTGTAAATAACTACGTTATAGTTTACCACTTGGACAGTTATAGTCTAGAGAACTTCTTGATTAATGCGCAGGAGAGTTGTAACAATAAATTGGAAATCCAACAACAACCGATTGTAACAAAACATTCAGTTCGCATTACGACAATTGCAGTTATCCTAATTGCATTAATTGGAAGCAGCTTGGCAGGTGGCATAATAGGTTACTCGCTGAGCTACTCAGCACTCAACGAAAAATTAGAAAATATAAATAATCAAATCCAGAATATTCCAGAAAACAACAATAACTATTCACATCCTCAGAGCAATTTTTCTGGTGATAATTCATCGCTATCTCAACTTTACGAGCAAGTTAAGGCTTCTATTGTGGTGATCCGCGGATTAGTGGGTCAGTATGATTTGTTTCGTCGACCATACTATTCGAGCGTTCAAGGTTCTGGATTTATCTACAACTTAGATGGGCAAATGTTAGTTATTACCAACAACCATGTGGTAAAAGATGCCATCAACATCACGGTAACTTTCATAAATGGAAATGGCTATCCTGCCGTGGTTCTTGGTTCAGACATCTACGCTGACCTTGCGATCCTTTCAGCAAACGCACCAAAAAGCGAGTTTCGACCTCTCGAAATAATTGATTCATCGACTTTAAGAGTTGGTGATTCTTTGATAGCAGTCGGCGGTCCATACGGCTTAGCTGGGTCTATGACTACAGGAATAGTAAGCGCACTTGGCAGAACAATAAGTGAAGATTTGACTGGCGGCTACCCAATAGCAAACGTTATACAAACAAGCACGCCAATAAATCCAGGTAACTCTGGAGGCCCACTTTTAAACCATGCAGGTCAAGTCGTGGGTATAACCACGGCAGTTGTAAGTGATTCTCAAGCACTAGGCTTTGCCATCCCTTCTAGCACAATACTCCGTGAAATAAGCCTGCTCGTTAATGAGGGCTCATATAATAATCATCCAACAATA
Organism: Candidatus Bathyarchaeota archaeon; assembly: GCA_023488835.1. The sequence goes on along the minus strand of JAMDCS010000107.1, from coordinate 1,464 downwards.
GGTGCAGGTGGAACAGACATGACCTACGAAATCGCAGAAGCAATGAAAGTGAAGGTTACCTATGGATGGCTGATCGCTCAAGTTACAAGTGGTGGTCCAGCCGACAAGGCAGGGTTACAAGGTGGGACCAAGCAAACCACAGTTGCAGGTGAAGTCATCATTATTGGCGGTGATATAATAGTGGCTATTAATAGAGTGCCAATCAAGAACTTGGACGACCTTTCTGCGTTCCTTGAAGAGCATACTATTCCAGGTCAGGTAATCACCGTTACTATAGTCAGAGGCAATCAGACTATGGATTTGCAAATTACGGTTGGAATACGACCAGCACCAACATAAACAGCAATCTATAGAGGCATAAACATAGCTCTAACCTGCTGAATGCGCGCGCGCTCTAATAAAACTCTCCTGAAACTTAGCACTAAGTTAATAAGACTTTTCACGATTTTACCAACAAAACGTTTACGCGAGAGAGCATAATTGGGTAATGAAAAAGAAAAGGTAGAAGTTGAAGAATTCGAAGAAAATGAGAACAAAAAGAAATTCGTAATTCTTGCCATAGTTTTAGGCTTAACAATGGTAATCGCTGGTCTAATGGATCTCCTTGCAAACGGCATCCCCTTAGGATTCACGTTACCCATATTAAATGAGCCCGCCACGGTTGCAACAATCATTTATCACGTCGTAGTCTTAGGCGCAGGATTATACGTGGGATTTATTGGAATTAAAGAGTTAGTTATAGAGAGAAAGTTCTCTGTAGAATTTCTTATGGCGGTTGCTGCGCTTGGCGCTTTGTACTTGGACTTTCTCTTCGAAGCAGCAACAGTCCTCTTCCTCTACTCCCTGGCTGAATACCTTGAGGGCTACATTGAAGATAGAGCACGCAAAACAGTTGAGAAGCTATCCAGCTTCATGCCTGACAAAGCAAGAGCCATAATTAACGGTACCGAAAAGAGCGTGGATATCAAAGAAGTCCACACTGGACAAGTCATACTAGTCAAGCCAGGCGAGAGAATCCCACTCGACGGAACAGTAATCGAAGGCTTCTCACATATAGACCAAGCTTTAGTAACTGGAGAATCATTGCCTCTAATGCGGAAAACAGGAGACATAGTATATGCAGGAACCCTAAGCACCAACGGCGTCATCAAAATAGCCGTCACCAAACAAGCTGACGAAACCCTAGTTTCCAGAATTGTAAAGCTCGTCATTGAATCTCGAAAAAGAAAAGCGTCCGTTGAAAAACTTGTGGACAGATTTGCAAAAATCTACGTACCAATTGTGATAGCGATTGCTGTGTTTACCGCAGTAGGTCTGCCCGCGCTGATTGGGGGCTCTTACGAGACATGGCTTTACCGTTCTCTAATACTTCTGGAAGCAGCTCAGCATGGACTTCATCGACCTTGAGGATTCCAGCAATTTCTTTTGCAATCTCTCGTTTATCTCCTGTCAACATAGCAGTCT
>JAMDCS010000011.1 GCA_023488835.1 Candidatus Bathyarchaeota archaeon | reverse complement strand
GTAAAGATAATTTGTGCATCTTGCAGGAAGATAAGCAGCGTTGAGAGGAAATGGATCATAAAAAGTCGGAGTTATCAAATCTTGTCCAGCTTTCAGGTAGCCTTGGTTTGAGGCTATTTTGTAGATTTCAGTGTGAGGATAAATGCGGATGCTGTTGAAGCCGATAAAACTTATTTCCCTCCAAAAAGACATAACCATCCAGGGTATAAGCTTATGGCAACTTGAAACACTCTTTAAATTTTCTCCAGGGACATTTCTCAAAAAGTTATAGTTGACTTTAGCTTCTTTAATTTCACTGATTAATTCACAGGTGTGTTTTATGTCTTGGATGGTTATGTCTTTTTGGAGGGCATCAAGAGCTTTCTGGGAAGTGCCATCGGGGGAAAACTCGAAACAAACACACCCTGCATCTAATGCGTCTAACAGAAACTGTTTGTTGACATAATTTTCTTTAAACCAAGCACTCCACTTTACAGACAGCTTTCTCCTTTTTATTTCAAGGCAAATTTCTCGGGCATGCTCAAAAGGATAATTGAATATGGTGTCTGCAAAGAAAATATGCTCCACACCATACGCATCGACTAAATTTTCTATTTCATCCACTACTTTCTTTGGAGAACGCATCCGACAACTGTTACCCTGAAGATAAGGATAAGTACAGTAAGCGCACCTAAAAGCGCAACCTCGTTTAGTTTGAACGCCAAAGGAATGAGGTATTTTTTTGTACCACTCCAAGTTTAACCCTTCAAGCTCTCGAGGAGGCGAATCCAACTCGCCAAAATCAACAAGGCATCCTTTTCCCGTGAAATTCACTTTTCCATCTTTCCGATAATAGAGTCCGGGAACTTTTTGCGGATTTTTCAGGTTTTGCAAAAGAGCCGGAAGTGAATATTCTGCTTCCAGAAACAACCCATAATCAATCTCTGGAAACCTCTCCATTATCTGCTCTGGAAAAATCGAAAAGCCTGTTCCGCCCACAACTATCTTGGCAGATGACCGATTCTTATGAACAAGTGCTACTAAATCTGCAAACAAGCCAAAGTAAGACTGAATGCTGGATGAAATTGATGAGTCAATATTTCTCAATGATAAGCCAATTATGTCCGGTTTGGTTTTAGCTATGGTTTTCTCTACCGCTTCAAAAGGTTGCGCTTCAGTGTTTGGATCTATAACAGTAAGTTCAACATTCTTCAACGCGCCACCTAGATAAGCTAACCCTAACGGAAATGCTGAAAGCACCCCACCCTTTCGTCCCAGAGGAGCCTGAATCAATAGCACTTTCATTTTTTACACCTTTTTCAAGAAATTATTAGTTCGTAAAAATCGTAGTTGATGGCGCTTGCTCCAAACCCTTCTTTGCGGGTTAGCAAGCCTTCGTTTAATTCTTTGCCTAGCTTTACGGTGGAAATTCCAAAATCAAAGTATCGTTTGTCCTTATAGTATTCGTTAATCATGTAGTCTTCAATTATGTCCTGGGCGCCAATGGTTCTGCCGATATTTGAGCTAGCTGCGTATTGTCCGTGGGCAACGTTTTGGCTTTCATAAATAACTATACCTGACATCAATACGTCTTGCTTTTTTGAAACGAACAATTTTATGTTTTCCGGAAACCTGCTCATAAGAGGCGCTAACTCTTCAACCGTATGCACTGGTCGAACTCCATGTTTCTCCATCAAAATGAATTCAGCCAAAGCCATGAAAGACTTCAAATCGTAACTTCGCTCAACGACCAACCCGTTTTTCCTGGCTTTTCGCAGGCTTTCTTTTCTTCGGGAATCAAAGGGTCCTTTTTCAAGCAGAAATATTGAAGATGACAAATTCCGCCCAATCAATCGGGCATTGTTTCTAAACAAAGCGTACAGGTCCTCGTCTGCAGGAACTGAATGATAAATGTGGGGAATTGCCTTGTAAATAACTTGAGTTATGCCTTCTTTCTTGCAGTACTCAATTAGTTTATCGAAAATGCCCAGCATCAAGGACTGCGTCATGTTGTAACCTGAGATTACTCCGCCTAAAGTTAAGCCAGCATGGCTATGCAATGTTTGGTGGTCTAAATTTGCAGGAAGCAAACCCACTAAATTGCCGTCTTTAAAGAAAAGCAGGGAGTGGTCTTGGAACCTGCCTGAGTGGTATTCCATGTAATCCCTGTAGAACAGGAAAATACCGTTCTTAGCATTTGAAACAAAATTGTTCCATAAAATTTTGTTTTCAGGATTATACACTGAAACACTTAATGCTTTATCTTCAGATAAGCTCGAGGTCAAGGGATCAATTTGACTCATAACGTTTTTTCCCCTGAAATAAATACGTGTGTACTTTTGTTTGGCAGGGGTTTAGCGGGGTTACCGACGTAAACTTTTCCTGCACATGCATCCTTAACAAGTACGGCGCCGGCTCCAACAACGCAATTTGCGCCGATTTTCAAGCCGCCAACTGTGCAGCTATTCACACCCAAAAAACAGTTCTCTCCGACATTGCAAAAACCTGAGATGGCAACGTGGGAAGCTACAAAACAGTTCTCCCCAATTACCGAGCGATGCCCAACTAAGCTGCCGCTCCATACAGTAACGTTATTACCTATTTTGGCGCCCCGTTGGATGGTAACGTTCTCGAAGATGAAGCAGTTTTCGCCGATTTCCGTGTTTTTGCCGACAAAAGCGTTAGGGCTTACGTATGAACAAAGTGAGTAGCCTTTCTGTTTGGCCTGGTTGTAGAGCTTGCGTCTAAGCGTGTTTAGTTGAGTGTATGAGATTGCGACAAACGCTTTATGGCGGGTCGGGTCGTAAGATTTTTCTATTTCTTCCAAGGGAACAACGGGCAAACCGAAAAGCGTTTGATTTCGCCTAAAGTTCCTCTCTGCACTGAACGCTACTACTTCATAGTTTGAGTCGCTTGTGAAGTATTCATAAGCAATCTCAGCTGTTTCGCCATCACCAATAATCACGAGTTTTTCTTTATCGCCACCCATTCTTAACCAACTTCTTAAAATCATCGTATTCCCTGACGTAATCTGACTCGTCGTAAACTTCGGAAACAAGCGCAAGAGCCACCGAATTAGAAGAAAAGTTCTCTAGTTCCCGCCAAACTTTAGATGGAATGTAAATTCCGTAGTGTGGTCTGTTGAGGAAAATTTTACGCTTTTGGTATCCGTCATCCAAAATAACATCGAAGCTACCGCTTAAAGCGATAACAAGCTGTTGCAGCTGTTTGTGTGCGTGTCCACCACGGGTTGCTCCACTGGGCACGTCATACAAGTAATAAACCCTTTTTATGTCAAAAGGAACATGCCTATTCTCTTCTATGAAAGAAAGGTTTCCTCTAAAATCAGTCACTTTTGGAAAGTGAATAATTTTGCACTCATCCAATTTGCTGCATTTTTCTAATAACAAAAAATTTCCCTTCAAAATTTTTTTATTTGTCCGCTGAATTATTGCTTTAGAAATCTTTTTTGCGCCATCCAAGAAGCAGCAGACACTTCCTCTGAGATGGAACGTCAGGAACTTTTACTTTTCAGGCAACAAT
>JAMDCS010000005.1 GCA_023488835.1 Candidatus Bathyarchaeota archaeon | reverse complement strand
GGAAACTACGACTTCTTTGTAGCGTACATAAGGAAAATCATGGAAATCGACGGCATAACCCAACTCCGAGAAACAGAAGTCGCTATCTGGGCAAACAAGTTCGCCGTCGAAAACCCAGTGGACGCCGCAAGCCTATTTATCCAAAAAGCCTACCATATGAAAGAGTACCTAGAAGGCGAACTCTACTACGGCGGCAACGCAGAAAAACGCTCCGTTGCAAAACGCATCGAATTCTTGCAGACCCTCAAAGACAAAACTGGCGATAAAGATGTTAAAGAAGAGTGCGAGCGGCTGCTTGAAATGTGGAAAGACAGCTCACTTGCTTTCTAAGCTGTTAACAACTGGACTTTGATTGTTAATCCGCTTTTAACCTGCTTGAAAAGTTCAAGGTTGCTGGTTATTTTTCCCAGTATACTCACTGGACTGTAAGGCTGAGATTTGCCGTAGAAGACGCATATGGCGCTGCCCATAGGCCAGAAAGCTATTGTGCCTTGCTCCACTGTTGGCTTGGCTTTGTTCGAGGAAGTCTTTAGGGGGATTTCAAAGTAGACTTCTTCTTTCCAGATGGCGGCTCTTCCTTCAAGGGGAAGTTTACGAACGATATAGTCTATTGTTCTTGGCGCAAGGAACCTGACGAGTTCGCCTTCAGCTTCACCTAAGCCTTCGATGAGAAACTTTATTTTTATGCGGGAAATGCCTTCTTCATTACTCAAAGTGTCATACCCCTTAGAGAAAACCCAATAATTCCTATAAATCAGAAGGTATAGTAGGTGAAGTGTAATTTAACTCTTACACTCCATTACCCAGCGCAAATTGGCTATAGGAGACTTAGAACGGTTTCTCCAATGAAACGCGCTTGTTCCTCGGTGACTCCAGGATGAATCGGCAACGAGAACACTTGTTTTGATGCTTTTTCGGTTTGGGGCAGTTTGGCGCTTCCAAAGTTTTCGCGATAGAACGGCATCTGATGCACTGGATTAACGTAGTATGCTTCGGCGCCGATTCCTTTGTTTTTGAGTTCTTGCAAGAGCGTGTTGCGCTCGGTTTCTGTTCCGTCCTTTAGGCGTGCGGTGTAGAGGTACCAGCTGTGCAGCCTGTCTTTTGATTCATAGGGCAAAACAAGTTTGCTGTTCTTCTCTAAGAGTTTTGTGAGTAACTGTGCATTTTGGCGTCGTTTAGCCACAAAACCCGGCAACCTCTCAAGTTGCACGTTGCCGATGGCAGCTTGCATCTCAGACATACGATAGTTAGTTCCAAGAATCAGTGAGGAGTACTTGGCTTTTTCGCCATGGGTCCTAATCATCCGCAGGGTCTCTGCGATTTGGTCGTTGTTTGTCGTTACGACTCCGCCTTCGCCAGTCATTATGTTCTTGCTTGCATACATGCTCCAGCAAGCGGCATCGGCAAAGGCTCCCGCAGGCTTCCCTTCGTATGTTGTTCCATGAGCTTGAGCAGCATCTTCAACTAATGCTAAACCGCGTTTATCAGCGATTTCACGCAGTGGCTTCATGTCGGCTGAAAAACCATACAAATCAACAGGCAATATAGCCTTGGTTTTTTTGGTTAATGCTTTCTCCACCGCTGAAGGCGCCAGATTGTAGGTTTTGGGGTCGATGTCGGCGAAAACTGGTTTTGCACCTGCCAAAACGACGGCTTCGGCAGTGGCTACGAAAGTGAAACTGGGCAAAATAACCTCATCGCCATACTTTACACCAACAGCCATTAAAGCTGCATGCAGAGCTGCGGTGCCAGTGTTAACTGCAACTGCGTGTTTGGCGCCAGCCATTTTAGCGAAGCCCCTCTCAAACTCTGTTACTGCAGGACCCGCGCCCAGTCCGCTTGTTAGTATGCCGCTTTTCATTACTTTGGTTACGGCTTGGATTTCTTCTTCGCCGATTTTTGGGAGGTTAATGTATATCACTTTTTTTGCCTCACATCGTTAGGATAAAGTGTGCCGTCTATATTTTAATTTACTTAAACATAGCTGGCTTATCGTTGTGGCTACGCGTTAACAATCACATAGGCTAATTAAAACTTGCTCGGTAAGCCTTTTTGAGGTTATTGTGAATGTTAGGAGAATTGATAGCTGAATTTACAGGCAAAAACACAGTTTACAGAGTGCTCCCAGACGGAAAAATTGAAACATCCAACCAGGGAATGGGCAAAATTTTAGGAATGGATGCGTTTGTGATGTCTACCGCCGTTGCAACCATGACAAACGGTACCTTCATGGGAGAAGTCAACAGTCTGATAACAACGATGGATGGCAGCGCCGTGATGATGAGGGGCAACGCAGTTAGTTGGCAATCAGAAAAGGGCGGCGTAACCAGAGCTGCATCAATCCAGACAACGCAGTCGGAGAAGCTCATGCGCCTCAACAAGGTAATTGGCGTCCATGAATACGAGACTGACGAGATGGGAAACTGGAAAGGCAAGATTTGGGAATGGAAATAGCGCCCAAGTAAGAAAATTTTATTCAATATCCATTTCTTTCGTTATTTTATAGTCAACTATGACTCTAATTCCACGCGCCCTAAACTGCCCGTCCAGTTCAGGGTCGCCAGTGTCAACCCGTAAACTCTCCAACCGATCCAATTTGCCCTTAGTCGCAACCACAACAATGTTGTCTAAGCCTACTTGGCGGATTACTTTGGCGCTTATCTGCTGGTTGCCTCTGCCGAAAATAAAGCCTTGCCCACCAATCGGCGTAACAATTATCCGCGCGGCTTTTCTATTTATGGCTTGCAGGATTTGTTTTTCGCTAACATCTTTCGCGGTTATTTTTTTGTTCTGGAAGAGGTCTACGCCTAGGAGGGTTTTTTTCTGGTCCAAGAGGTCACCGATGGTTCGGGTAGTCGTTCCTGGACCCACGATGTAGATTGTGTCTGGTTTCATTTCTTCGTTTATGTTGATGGCTATGGCGGCTTGGTTTTCTACTTCGCTCTCAGTTATGGGGCTTGCCATTTTGTTGCCCTGAATCAGGTGGGGTTCGTAGGGGCTTAGCAGGTAACCGTAGAGCTCCGCTGACAAATGCCCCTGCCGAAAAGCTTGCTCATCCACATCCATTACCTCTGCTTCTCGAAGTGGCAATCCACGCCACAGGTAAGTCATGGCGACCCTTGCCGCGGCTTGAGGACTAACAGCGAATATCGCACTGTGCATCTTGACGCCTGTTGGAACACCCAGCACAGGCAGCTTCAAGTCAACGGCTTTTAACACGTCGCGGGTTGTGCCGTCGCCTCCACAGAAGACAAGCAAATCGACGCCAGCATCCACGAGGGCTTTCGCTATGTTCTGTGTATCTTCAGATGTGGTTTCTTTTTTGACTTTGCCAACGACTTTGCAAGTAAAACCACATTTCACTGCTTGGTTCTCTCCCATGTCGCCAGCGCCAACGATTAGCTTTAGGCTTGCTTTGGCTGGGCTTAGCTGGGTGAGGAAGGTTTCTGCTCTCTGCGTTGCCACGGGTTTTGCCCCCAAGGCTATGGCTTGTGTTAGTATTGCTTTGCCGTCTGTGCCTTTTAATCCGACAGCGCCGCCCATGCCTGCAACGGGGTTTATGATGAATCCGACAGTCTTTGTCGGGAGAGTGTTTTGTGTGTTCAACGGGAATTAACCTTTAAAAAATAATACATTATCGGATTAATAAAAAGAAGAATAAAAGAAAGAAGGTTGATCTGCGAAATTTAGTATGTTTCGCAGCCGATGAACTTCTTGTTGACATCGTTTAGCCATGGATAGAGCTTATGCAGTTTATCCATTGACTCAGCAACTTTCTCGGTTGGGTACTCGTATGGTTGCAGGTTGCCGCTGAAGTATTCGTCGTATGCTGCCATGTCAAAGTAGCCGTGACCGCACAGCACGAAGAGGATGGTTTTTGCTTCGCCTGTCTTTTTGCATCTGAGGGCTTCGTCGATGGCGCCTTTGATTGCGTGTGAGGGTTCAGGCGCTGGGATTATGCCTTCAGTTTGGATGAAGAGTTTTGCTGCGTCGAAGACTTCTGTCTGGTTGAAGGCTTCGGTGGTCATCTGTTTTTCTTTGACAAGCACGCTGATGGTTGGGGCGATGCCGTGGTAGCGTAGTCCGCCTGCATGGATTGGGGCAGGAATGAAATCGTGACCGAGCGTGTGCATGGGAACAAGCGGGGTTAGTTTGGCTGTGTCGCCATGGTCATATTGGTAAACGCCTTTGGTGACTTTGGGGCAAGCTGTGGCTTCTGTGGCGACAAACTTGCATTCTTTGGGTGCTTTCTTTGAGACTTTGTCGTAGTAGAAGGGCCACATGATTCCTGAATAGCTGCTTCCGCCGCCGATGCAACCATAAACAACGTCGGGGTAGTCGTCTACCATTTCAAGTTGTTTCTTGGCTTCTAAGCCTTCAACCGTCTGGTGTAAGCATACGTGGTTGAAGACGCTGCCGATTGCATAGTTAGTTTCAACTTCATTAACTAAAGCATCTTCAACAGCTTCGCTGATGGCTATGCCTAAGCTGCCCTTGCTATTTGGGTCTTCAGAAAGGATTTTCTTTCCTGATTCCGTTTTGTTGCTTGGGCTTGCAATACATTCTGCACCGAAAGCTTTCATCATCATCTTGCGGTAGGGTTTTTGGTCGTAGCTTGCACGCACCATGTAAACGGTTGCTTTGAGCCCAAACATCATAGCCGCAAACGCTAAAGCGGAGCCCCATTGTCCTGCGCCTGTTTCTGTTGAGAGGCGCTTGGTGCCTTCTTTCATGTTGTAGAATGCTTGGGGCACAGCGGTGTTGGGTTTGTGGCTTCCCGCTGGGCTTGTGCCTTCGTACTTGTAGTAGATTTTGGCTGGTGTTTTGAGAGCTTTTTCTAAGCCGAGGGCTCGGAAGAGCGGGGTTGGTCTCCAGATTTTGTAGACTTCTCGGACTTCATCTGGGATGTTTATCCAGCGTTCCTGGCTGATTTCTTGACCGATGATTTCTCTGGGGAAAATTCTTGGGACTATGCCGACGCCTGGCTGTTTTGTTTCCACGTCTATGAAGGGTGGAAGCGGATGTGGCAGGTCGGGCACAATGTTGTACCATTGTTTTGGAATATCATTTTCTTTTAACAAGATTTTTCTGTCGGGCATTTTTTCGCCTTCTTTGGGTTATAAAACGTGCTTTAAAGTTTTATTTAAGGCTTTTGTGCACAGTTTTGTGCGTTAGCGAACAACACATTTATACCCAAATGCACAGAAATACACACAAGCGAATCAAAATGTGGAACCAAATCAAAACACAACTCCAAGAATACCCCGAACGCCTCAAAGTAGCACGCGTCCTCATAGAAAACGGCCTAAGCGCCAAAGACCACAAAATATACCTAAACCAAATCGAAATCCCACCCGTCCGCATCGCAAGAGCAGCAGGCGTCGACAGACGAACAGTAAACGAAACACTAAACACCATCAAAGCCAACCCCGAGTTAAAAATGATTTTCGAAGAAATACGCCCAGCAGGACACTCACTAAAAGAAATCGCAAAACACCTCAACCTAGGAGTCTTAGAAATAACCCCTATAAACGCGAGGTCGCCAGGAATCTTATCCAATGCAGCTATGGTTCTCAACAGGGCAGGCTTAAGCATACGACAAGCAATCGTGGATGACCCTGAACTGTCGCCCGAACCAAAATTGACTTTGATTGTTGAGAAGAAAATTCCGGGAGAATTAATCCCTGAACTATTAAAGATTTCAGGTATAGCTAAAGTTTCAGTTTACTAAGCAAGAAATTAAGCATTAAGTCGAGAAATTTGGACTAAAATTTTTTGATTAGTCAATAAATCTATACAAAAAATGTTTTTAACACTAACAAAGCAAAATAATAAACCATGAGAAAAATAATCGCTCTGGTGGTCATAGTACTTCTTCTATCCTTCTTGATTTCAGAGATCGCTGGAATGCAATTGGTTAGCGCAAACCCAAATCTATTAACAAGTTGGCCAGGAGGCACCGTGCCACCAGATAATTCTACAAAACCTCCCACAGTAATAATTCACAGCGAACAGAACGCAAACTATTCGAGTCCCATAATCTCAATCCCCATCCAAGCAACCGTTGGCGAATCAACGACCGCGAGTTGGACAAGAATCAAAGAAGTTTACTATGCTGTAGATTGGCAGACGAATTATACATCGGTCTACAAATTTACCCCAGTCAGTTGGAATATGTCAGAACCAATACCTGAGAACTTTTTTACCCCTCCGCCGTCAATAACTCAGCTATCAACTAATCTAAATCTCACAGATATACCTGAAGGAAAGCATACTTTAACAGTCTATGCCGTAGAGGATGGAGGATATAGTGTACGAAAAGAGTCCCAATTAAGCATATACGGCTACGTAACAATCGGTTATGGATTTCAGACAAATTCGTCTTCGACGCTAAGTTTTACAGTTGATACTGTTTCACCTAGCATTTGGCTATCTATTGAGAATAGCACCTATTATTCCTCTGAAGTGTCCTTGAGTTTCAAAGTTGATGAATCTCTTTCCCAATTATCCTACAGTTTGGATAACCAATCTAACGTTACATTATCGGGGAATACAACACTAACAGGTTTGACGTATGGCCGGCATAACATAATTGTTTATGGAACCGATACCTTCGGAAACGTTGATGTTCAGACAGTCACATTCGACGTTGCACAGCCCTTTCCGACCACGCTTGTTATAATAGCAGTTGTTGTCGTTTGTAGCAGCGTGCTCGCCCTTTATGGCATTAACAAGCGGAAAAGTAAATAATGGAGGGGAGGTCGGCTGTGAGAGGGCGCGACTGCTACATGCGTTCTCCTCCGCGGTGTACTGCTTGTGGCATCTTCCACAACCAGATTGCAGCTTGTACCTGACTTAGACCACAAATCACATTATGCAGTGCAACCTGTTGGTTGTTGTTGTGCATAGGGGGTTTTCGGCAACAACTACTAAAGAAAAAAACAAAGATGAGCAACCCGTCAGCTCCTGCAAAAATGAAACGCCGAATAGCCCAAAAAACTGGTTAATGATGCAAAAAATGCTTGCATAGTGTTTGTTCAGCATGGCTTTAATAGGAAAAACTTATATGGTTAGTAATGTCTTGTTGTTGTTCGCATTATTGGAGGTTACTTGATTTGTCATCATCACAAGCTGGCGGAATACCTGTTCTGGTTATGAAAGAGGGCTCAAAGAGGTCCCGTGGAAGAGAAGCACAACACAGCAACATCATGGCCGCTAAAGTTGTCGCTGAAAGCGTCCGAAGCGCACTTGGCCCAAAAGGTATGGATAAAATGTTGGTTGACAGCTTCGGCGATGTAACAATAACAAGCGATGGCAGAACTATTCTTGATGAGATGGATGTTCAGCATCCCGCGGCAAAAATGCTAGTTGAAGTCGCAAAAACACAAGACAAAGAAGCCGGCGACGGAACAACATCAGCGGTCATTATTGCAGGCGAACTTTTGAGCAGAGCCGAAGAATTAATTGATAAAGATATCCACCCAACAGTCATAATTGATGGTTACAGGAAAGCTGCTGACAAAGCCTTGGAAACTCTTGAAAAAATCGCCATACCCATTGATTTGAAATCGCATGATTATCTCAAGAAGGCTGCAGCAACATCTATGGGCAGCAAAATCGTTGCCGAATACAAAGAGTACTTAGCTGATTTAGCCGTTAAAGCAATGCTCGCAGTAGCTGAAAAACAAGACGGCACCTACAAAGCAGACGTTGACGATGTAAAAGTTGAGAAGAAAACAGGTGAATCCCTTGCGGACACTAGCCTAATCAACGGTATTGTTTTAGACAAAGAAATCGTTCACTCAGGCATGCCCAAACGACTAGAAAAAGCAAAAATTGCATTGCTCGATGCTTCATTAGAAAATGAAAAACCAGAGATGGATGCAAAAATTAACATTGAAAGCCCCGAGCAGATTGAAGCATTCCTAAAGCAAGAAGAAACCATGCTAAAAGACATGGTTGAGAAAGTCTTGGCTTCAGGCGCCAACGTGGTGGTCTGCCAGAAAGGTATCGACGATATGGCTCAGCATTTCCTTGCCAGAAAAGGAGTAATTGCGATTAGGAGAGCCAAGAAATCAGACATGGAAAAACTTGCAAGGGCTTCAGGTGCAAAAATCGTCAGCAGCATTGATGCACTCGCCGCTTCAGATCTTGGTTATGCAGCCTTGGTTGAAGAGCGCAGAACAGGCGATGACAAGATGACATACATCGAGGGCTGCAAGAACCCCAAATCCGTTACACTTCTAATTAGGGGTGGAACTCAACGGATGACGGCAGAAGCCGAACGCTCCATACACGATGGCCTCTGTGTTGTCAGAGACTTAATTGAAGAACCAAAAATCGTTGCTGGAGGAAGCGCTCCAGAAATGGAGTTGGCAAGCGTTCTTAAAAAATACGCTCAAACCGTGAAGGGAAGAGAGCAACTTGCAATCACAATATTTGCAGAATCCCTTGAAGCAATAGCAACAACACTTGCTGAAAACGCAGGCGTAGACCCTGTTGACATACTTTCAGAATTACGAACTAGACACGAAAAAGGCGAAACATGGGCAGGCATCGATGTTCTTGCAGGCAAAGTCGAAGACATGACAAAAATAAACGTCTACGAACCCCTCGCAGTCAAAAAACAAATCATCAAGTCAGCAAATGAAGCCGCATCAATGATTCTCAAAATCGACGACGTCATATCCTCAAGCAAAATGAAGACTCCTCCTATGCCACCGGGAGGAGGAATGCCAGGCGGTATGGGTGGAATGCCGGGCGGAATGATGTAAAATGTCAGAACAAAAAATAAATGTTGGACCCCCAAAAATTACTCGCTTCGAGAAAGCAAGAATAGTGGGCGCACGTGCGCTTCAAATCTCGATGGGAGCACCAATCTTGGTAGATGCAGCTGAAAACACAAACCCGATTGACATAGCATTAAGCGAGCTAGACGCGGGAATCTTGCCTATCACTATCCGAAGAACGCTGCCAGATGGGACTTTTCAAGATATTCCATTAAAATGGCTGTCTTGAGCCTCAATTTTTCTCTTTTAGTTTTTGCAGTTTTGTTTGTGCTTGGTTTAGTGTATTGTTGATTTGTGTCCAGTGTGCGCCCTGCCAGTAGATTTGTCCGCAGTTGGGGCATTTCCAGAATTTGTCGTAGTAGGTGAATGTGTTTTTTTCTAATTCGGCTTGGAGTTGCTCTTTGGGGGTTGGGTTGAGTTTTGTGTTGCATATTGGGCAATGTGACTTATCCATGTCAATGGTTAGTTGCAGGTTATACCGTTTGGCTACTTCCGCCAGCCGCTCCGCCTCCGTCTTTCCCTCAACATAAAAAGCATCCATACCCCTGCCGATGGCGCGTTTGTAGAGCTCAAAATCCTTCGTCAACAAAACACGCTCTTCCTTTTTTGCCAACTCCAAAAGCTCAGAATCATCAAACTGCACCGAGTACAAGACGTCTTGTCCTAGCATGCGTAGCCAACGCGCCAGTTTCCCAAGCATGCCATCCGCGAGAAACTTCACACGCTGCCTCTCCGAACAATCAAGCCGCTTCCCGCTTTGGCGACAATTTCGTCTTCATCAAAGACTAATTGTCCGTTTACGATGGTTTTTACTGGTTTACCCTGAACTTCCCAGCCATCGTAGGGGGAGTATTTTGCTTTGGACTTGAATTTGGAAGCATCAATCTTGAATTGGCAATTAAAATCCACGACCGTTAGGTCAGCGTTTTTGCCTTGTTCCAAGCGTCCGCGGTCGTTTAAGCCGTAGATTTCTGCAGGTTTCTCAGCCAATAATTGAACCACTTGAGTTACGGTTAACCGATTCTTCTTTACAAGCGTCAGCATGAGCGGCAAAGTGGTTTCTAATCCTGGCACGCCCACTTTCACAGCCCAGATGTTGCTGGCTGACTTCTCGCTTTGCGCGTGGGGCGCGTGGTCTGAACCTATCGCGTCAACCGAACCATCTTCTATACCTTTCCAAAGAGCATCAACATGCGGTTTGCTGCGGAGCGGAGGCGCCATAATCACCATTTGCCCATAACGCTTCAAATCGTCGCTTGACAGCAAGAGGTGGTTTGGGGTAACTTCGCAGGTTACGGTTCTGCCAGATTTTTTGGCTTCAGAAATGGCGTTTAAGCCTTCTTGTGTTGAGACGTGGCAGAAATGCAGCCGCACATCTGTTTGCGCACTTATTTTTAGCAGGCGCTGGATGGCTTTTAGTTCGACTGTCTCTGTATGCGCCCTTAGAAAGTCGGCGGTGCCTGTTTTTTTGGCTTGTTTTAGCTTTTCCTCGTTAGCTGTTAGTGATGCCTGGTCTTCGGCGTGTACAGCTATGGGTACTTTTAAGTTGGCAACCTCTTTGAACGCTTCCTGTAGCGCTTGGTCGTCACCTATGTTTAAGCCGCCGATTTGACAACCCATGAAAAGCTTGAACCCAACCGCACCTTCAGAGACGATGCCTTGTACTTCAGGCAGCTTTTTGGGAAATTCAGAGTAAAAGCCGACGTTGATGAGGAGTTTTCTTTGGGCAACTCTCATGCGGTTGCGCAGGGTTTCAACGCTCATAGTGACAGGGTCGTTGTTTGGCATGTCCAAAACAGTGGTGAAGCCTCCAGCGGCTGCGGCGGCGGTTCCCGAAGCGAAATCTTCCTTGTACGCCTTGCCCTCATCCCGCAAATGAACGTGCTCATCAATCAAGCCGGGCAGAACCAGCAGGTTTTGCAAGTCGGTTTTTTCGTCAGCCTGTGGCATTTGGGTTTCTTTGCCGATTTTTTGGATTTTGCCTTCTTCAATGGCTATGCTGCAGTCGACGATTTGCCCGCCAAGGTAGGCTTTGGCGTTTGTGAGGACAGAGTCAACAATCAAGATGGGTCACGTTCTAAGAATAGCGGGTGGTTTGGTTAATTAAAGTTTATTTATGGTACAATACTAGAATTATAGGTGAGTGTTTTAGAAGAGGTTTTTTGTTGCCCAGACATGTTTTAGTTAGCAATGGACGGTTCGCAGTTACCCTCGATGAGAAAGCCAGCATCAGAGATGTCTATTTTCCATACGTTGGGCTTGAGAACCATGCGGTGGGTCACCAGTTCAGGTTCGGCGTCTGGATTGACGGCAAATTCGAGTGGCTGGAAAACGATTGGGACATAGTGATGACTTATTTGCCTGAAACCCTCACAAGCCGATACACAATAAAAAAGCAAACCTACGGCGTCGAGATGGAAGTCAACGATGCCATCCATAACTCCAAAGACGTTTTTCTACGCAAAATAAAAGTCTCAAACAATTTAGACCACCAGCAAAAAGTCCGCTTGTTCTTCACTCAGGATTTCCACATTTACGGTTACGAGGCTGGGGACACGGCGTTTTTTGAACCAAACACAAATGCCATCATCCATTACAAGGGTAAACGCTACTTTTTGGCCGGCGGAGCTACGGGCGGCAAAGGCTTCTACCAGTATGCAGTCGGTTACAAGGAGGGGGAAGGCAAGGAGGGCACATGGCGAGACTGTGAAGATGGGCAATTAAGCACAAACCCTGTGGCTCAAGGCGCCGTTGACTCCGCAGTCTCTTTTCAGCTGGAGATTCCGCCCCACGGCTACGGGATTATACATTACTGGATTGCTTGCGGAACCCATCTTAACGAAGTCACAGCCATAGATGCTGAGGTGAAAAGTGTGGGGGTTGAGCAGATGCTTTTGGAGGTGGAGAATTACTGGAGCGCCTGGCTAAACCGACTAAAACTGGACCTAAACATTCTGCCCCGTGAAGTGGCGCGCCTCTTTAAACGTTCGCTGCTGCTCATGCGCACCCACGTTGACAACCACGGCGGGTTTTTGGCATCGCTGGACTCGGACATAAGGGAGATTCACAGAGACACCTACTCGTACGTGTGGCCAAGGGACGGCGCCATGGCGGCTTTAGCTTTCACTAGTGCAGGCTTCACTGACGTGGCAGCTATGTTTTTCGGGTTCTGCGACAAAGTCATAGGCGAGGATGGCTTTTTCCGCCACAAGTACCTGCCAGATGGTTCACTGGGAAGCACTTGGCATGCGTTAATCGACTCTTCAGGCCATTTGCAGCTGCCAATTCAGGAAGATGAAACAGCCAGCGTACTATATGCGCTCTGGAAATATTATGAAAAGAACGGGAATTTAGAGTTCGTCACCAAAGTATACGACCGCCTCGTGGTGAAAGCAGCGGATTTCATGATGAACTACCGAGACCCAGATACCCATCTGCCTAAACCTACCTTTGATGAGTGGGAAGAAAAAGTCGGCGTATTCACCTCAACCGTGGCATCCGTCGTTGCTGCCCTTGATGCTGCCGCCAAATTCGCCAAGGTATTCTACGACAGCAACAGGCAAGAAACCCTAGCCGGAGCCTCCGCCCAGATTAGGGAAGCCATGATTAAGCACTTGTATGATCCGCAGCTGAAACGGTTCATAAAAGGAATCTACCCAAACGGCGAGAGGGACACAACCATTGACAGTAGCGTTTCAACGGTTTTTGCCTTAGAAGTCTTAGATGCTAAGGACGTCAGGGTCAAGAGCACAATGGATGCTTTAGCCAACAATCTTTGGGTTAAAACTGGTGTCGGCGGCTTGGCAAGGTACCAAAACGACCACTACCGCCGAGTGTCGCCTGAGACCTCTGGAAACCCATGGTTTATTTCCACGCTAAGGCTCGCAAGATGGCACATAGCCACGGCAAATTCACTGGGTCAGTTAGCTCACGCAATGGAATTTCTGAACTGGGCAGCCAAAAACGCTTGCTCTACGGGAGCGTTATCCGAACAACTTGACCCCTACTCGGGCAAGCCAATATCAGCGACACCTCTGCTTTGGAGCCATGCCGAATTCGTCTTAGCAGTAACCGAATACATAAGCAAACAACAGGAAATAACAGCCAACGGTCAACCGCACGCATAGGAGATAAGGGCATGTTTGTTAAATTATGCGACAAAAACATTCTTTCCGCTGGAGAACTGAGGGCATTCGAAATTAAAGGACACGAAATCCTAGCCGCTAATGTTGACGGGAAAATTTTTTGTTTAGATGGAAGATGCACGCATGCTGGAGCGCCGCTTGCTGAAGGCACACTCGACGGAGAAGTTCTCACTTGCCCATGGCATTATTCACAATTCAACATAACAAGCGGCATAGTGCTTCGGGGACCAGCCTATAAACCGCTTAAAAGTTATCCTGTTGAAGAAAGAGAAAACTCTGTTTTTATCGATCTATAAAGAAAAGGATTATTTTTCTTGTTCAAGCTCCACGCGGCAGTCATCGCAGATGTTTTGTCCATTGCTTTCTTTTAGGCTTTCCGAGTATATGTTGCAACGGTCGCAGTATCCTGAGAGCGGAACTTCCTCGGTTTCTTCGGTTCTGGCGGCGCCTTCGATGCGTGACCGCTCCTGCATTATCTCTATGAGTTCTGGCATTACACCTAGGATGTCTTTGCTTGAGATTATTCCAAGCAGGTTGCCTTTGTAGATTACGCCGAGCCGTCTAATGTTGAGACGCGTCATTCTTCTTGCCGCATCGCTTATGGTAGCTTCAGGTTCTATGGTGACCAGCGGGGTTGTCATGATTTCTTTAGCCTTCACGGTGTCTGGTTTGAGGTTCTTAGCTAAAACCCTAATGACGAGGTCGCGTTCAGTTATGATTCCGATTGATTTTCCAGCCTTGTTGGTGACTATGATGGCGCCTACATCGTTCATATCCATGTTGACGGCAGCTTTGTTCGAAGCTTCATCCTCATTCATTGTTATAACTGGGTTACTCATCACGTCTCTAACTAGCATTTTTGTTCTTAATCCGATTTCAGACATGACTACTTCGCTCCTGACAATTTCGACAGGCTTAGCTTCTACTTGAACATACAAAGAGACGCATAATTTAAGAGTTGCTTAACCCCAAAAAAAAGCACCTGTGAAGTTTTATTAGAGCCCGCGCAAATAGACCACAATGCCCAGAAGGAACAATTTATGCTCAAAACAAACGCTGAAAAACTCATAAAAATCTCAGTCATGGGCGAAATCGCCAGCCCAACAATCCGCTCAGTTTACAATGTTTCTGCAACAGGCAAACCCCTAGTGTTGCCCGGAGTAGGAGGCATAACTTACAACCTGCGAGTCGGCGACCCAGCGTGCGGTTGGGAAGCAGACCACGTGGAACCAGGCGTCAGCGTTGAAAACAAAGAAAATGATGCTCGCTCAGGACAAGCCGCAAACACCGCATTCAATGTGCTTTCATGCGTTGGAAACCAAGCAACGGTAGCTACTGGCGAAGCGAAGGGCACTAAAGGCGTTGTCACGGGCAAGCACGGCGGAATAGAGCATGTGCTGGTCGATTTTCCAAAGGAGGTTTTAGAGAAACTTTTGCTCGGCGACAGAATACTCGTGAAAGCTCATGGTACAGGTTTGAAGCTTTTGGATTTTCCAGGCATTAAAGTGCTCAATATGGATCCAATTTTGCTTGAGGCATGGAACCCTAAACCCAACGGCGCCAAGCTGGAAGTGCCTGTTACTCATATTGTTCCCGCAGCGATTATGGGTTCAGGTTTAGGTGCAAACCAAGTTAATTCAGGCGATTACGATATTCAACTGTTCGATGAGGCAGTCGTTGAGCAGTATGGGCTTGGAAGTTTGAGGCTTGGCGATTTGGTGGCTATTATTGACGCGGACCATTCGTTTGGCAGAATTTACCGTCAAGGCGCTGTTTCCGTGGGCGTTGTCGTCCATACAAACTGTGTCACTGCGGGACACGGTCCCGGTGTGACGACGTTGATGACTTCGCCGGATGGAAAAATTGTTCCCCAGATAAATCAGAACGCAAACATTGCTTCTCTGTTAAAATTACGGGCAGATATATAAGATAGTTAAGTCCATAAATGGAATAATAGAAAGAAAGAGGATAAAATAATGCCCGTTAAGCGAAAAAGCCGAGGAAGATCAAAAGGAAATAAAGGAAGCAGTACACTTGTTCAATGTGCAAATTGCGGCGCTTCAGTGCCACGAGACAAGGCAAAACGCTCCACGCGCCGAGTATCCTTTGTTGAGCCGCAACTAGCTAAAGAGCTTAGGCAAAGCGGAACATACTTAGCCTCTTGGGTAGACACCAAATACTACTGTATTTCCTGCGCGGTTCACCGCGGTATCGTTAAGGTTAGAGCTGAAAACGAGCGGCATTCAAGAGGTTATAAAAGAAGGTACTAAGCGGCTATACTGCTGCTTTTTTCTTTAATATTTTGTAGACGTGAAGTGCTCTTTGTATAACTGTTAGGTTTGAAATTATCGCTAACACGATTATTCCGTAGTTTAAGGCTGGAAGCCACCAGAATGCGATTATGGACACTGCCGCCAAGATAAGCATACGTTCTGCCCGTTCAGCAAAACCCACTGACTCCATTTTTATTCCTGCTGCTTCAGCCCTTGCACGAGTGTAACTAACCAGAATCGACCCAGCTAAAGCGGCTAAACCCCAAATCTGATTGCATAAGCCAGCGATTATTATGGCGGCGTAGACTGCTGCGTCCGCGTACCTGTCAAGGACTGAATCGAAGAAGCCGCCGAACACGGTTGCTTGCTGGAAAGTTCTGGCAATGATTCCATCCAGAGTGTCGCAGAATCCTGAGGCTAAGAGCAAAAATGTTGCCAGCAACAAAAACCAAGAAGCATTAGGAGCAAAAGCGTATGCGATTGCTGAAGATAAAGCGAGAATAAACCCGATTACACTTACTTTGTTGGGGGTTAAGCCTATTTTGTTTGCAGCGTTTGCTTGTGAAGTGAGCATTTGCTGGACTTTTTTCTTGAGTTTGGTAAGCAAGTTAACTCTCAACTAGGCAGGATGCCATTGCTCATTAAGGGGCGGCTGTAGAAAAGCCTTTCTTAGTTAATTGTTGAACACTTGTTTGTTCAAGGTGGTATTTCAATGGACTTATAAGGAAGAACCTGCATATTTTGGCAGTAACGTTCTGCCGCGCAACAGAGCGCAAAACAGCAGCGTTACACAAAGCAAACACAAAAAGGATGTAAAAAGAAAATGACACAAAACAATGCAGATGTTATTTTCGTCGGAAACAAACCTCCAATGAGCTATGTTCTGGCAATCATAACAAGCCTCTCCGCAGGAAACCTAAAAGAAATTACTCTAAAAGCAAGAGGCCAAGCCATAACTACCGCTGTCGACGTAGCTGAGATCACAAGAAACCGATTCGTTAAAGACCTTAAGGTTGGCAAGATTGCTATCGGAACAGCCGAGATGCCACCACGTGAGGGAGAGAGCAAGTCCAGAATGGTTTCCACGATGGAGATAACTCTAACCAAAAAGTAGACTGGACAACAAAATAAACGTTAGAAACCAAATCCAAATTTTCTTCCATTTTTTAGCAACTCTAAGCATTTTTTCGCAAATTAAAAGATGACTTTTCTAAATTTCTCCAATCCTGCTTTATATAAGGGGGCTATAGTTTCTTCCGAGCACTAGATTTAGGCGATAATAAATGGAAAAGAATGGGTGTTTATTCTCTGCTTGAAAGAACTATGATGTAGTCTGCTGTGTCAGCGCACATGTCTGCTGCTTGCTCGATGAACTCGATTAGGTCGTCGAAGATTACCATGGCTCCGCAGTTAATGTTTACGCCGTACTTGACGAACAGGCTTTTGGCTTTTAGGTATTCAATGTCGATTGCATGTTCGATTTCGCCGACTGCTCTGGCTTCTTTTATGGCTTCGTTTGGGTTAGATGAGATTTTTTCGATGCTACCTCTTAGGGTTTGAGCTGTCTCCACCAGTTTTCCCGTCATGAAAACAGTCTTTTGAGTTAGCTCTTGTGGAATGTCGGTTTCAGCAAGCATTTCAAGGCATCTGGCTGCATCTTTAGTGTGGTCTGCCAGCGTATCTAACCGTTTAACAAGGTGTAACAGGTCTTCGCGGTAATCAGCAACTAATGCTGCGCCTTTTGATAGCTCCATGAAAACGTCTGTGCGAAGAGCGTCAACTTCCTCTTCCGCTTTATAGAGGTTTTCAATGTATTTTTTGGATTCTTTAAAGTTTTTCTCTGAAAAGCTTTTGGTTGCTTTATGCAGCCACGTTACCGTATCAAAAGCCTTCGTTATTTGTTCGTGGGCTAGTTCTAAGCCTCTGGTTTTTCGGCGTTGCTCAAACCAATCGTAACTTTTTTTCTCCACCAACACCATCTCCAAATTTAATAAAGAATAATTCTTACTTGCAGATATAACCCTTCTCTAACTATAATAATTACTTTCCTAAAACAACCCTTGCCAACTCAACCTTCCGCTCAAAACTATTCATTATAGTGTTGGTGACTTTTACCTCAACCCCCAACTTCTCAATGCGCTCCTTCTGTGAAGCATCCGCTACATCCAAAACAAAGGTGTCAAGGAAATCCGAGTAAAGCTTCGCAACCCCAAAAGCAGAAACTTCTAAACCTAAACCACGTAGCATCTTATCCGCAGGACCCTTAATGGGCAAACCAGCAACAATAGGACTAACCCCAATTACCCTCGCATTTGTCCGCCTCAACGCATCCCTCACTCCATCAACTGCAAGAATAGTGCTGATGCTAACGATAGGGTTGCTTGGACAAACCACAACTACTTCCGCATCCAAAATCGCTTCCAAAACTCCTGGTGAAGGCTTCGCTGTGGCTGCGCCAACAAATTCGACGCCTAAAACCTCATCCTTTGCTTGTTTTTTGACAAAGTACTCGGAACGCATTA
>JAMDCS010000130.1 GCA_023488835.1 Candidatus Bathyarchaeota archaeon | reverse complement strand
GTAGTGGTATTTCCCGAAAATGGAATTGGAACTTTCGATCAGCTCGCCAAAACACCCAAAGATAAACTGACTGCCATTAAAGGAATCGGCGACAAAACGGCCTCAAAATTTCTTCAGAATTCCAGTGCACTCGTTCAAGGAAAACACATACAAATCGGGACTTGCGATGAATTCCCAGTCAAGACAACTGAGATTTTCTTAGATTTAGAAGGCACTGGCGAACAAGTTGGCGAAGAGGAACTAATAGCGATGGATTATTTAATCGGCGTCATAATAAGGAAAAACGCGGCCGCTCAGTACATTCCTTTTTTGGCAGAAGGTCTGGACAAAGAGGGAGAAATGTTTTATAATTTTGTGGATTGGGTTAGCAAACAGAAGGACTTCATAATTTATCACTGGCATAACTACGAGAGAGTACATCTGCAAAAAATGGCTCAGCGGCACAATCTGCAGCAAGCAAAATTCGACTTGATTTTCTCTAACATGAGAGACCTATACAAGGATGCTACGTCAACGTTTGCGTTCCCAACCTACGGCAATGGGCTTAAAGAAATTGCTCCATACATAGGCTACACATGGCAACATAAAGAGGTAAACGCAATGGAATCTATTGCGATATACCTGCAATACGTTAAGGACAGACAAACGAATAAAGAAAAAATGCAAAAAGTAATTGACTACAACAACGATGATTGCGAAGCCACACTAATCATAAAAGACTGGTTAGAAAAAGAACTAAAGACTTAGGGTTAACAACTAGCATAAACACTTCCTTTTCTATCAGGCCATTTTGACATGGTTGTTGTTCTGATTTGCTAACTGTCTTGCTAGGCTTCATAGATTTCAAACAAGACCCCATGTATTTTCAAGCAATCACTATTTTTCAAAAGCAATATTATTTCTGCGGATAGGCAGTTCTCATCGTTGGGGCATACTTGCAGACGACCGCCGGAACTCAACCAAAACAACTTGGTCGAACCCAAAATTGCCTCCTTATTATTTGTTAAAAAAGAAATAAGGTCATCCTGTCTTGGGTTCAGCGGTTTCAAATACCTAGTGCTCAAAGCGATTGTAATATTATCCAGATTTGTTCCATCATGATTTTGGTAGGCTGCTATTACCCCATCCAACAAAGGCTTGACGAAAGCAGACAAGTTGGGTATTAGATTTTTGTCGCCTTCAATCGTTATACTAATTCCAAAACGAGATGGTGGCAACTTGGGAACCATTATAAGCACTTTTTCTCCTGATTGCCTAACCCAATACCAGATAAACTTTGCCAAAACTGAATAATTAGTCTTAATATTTTCAAAAATATTGCATAGTATATTCAGATCGAAATGAACTAAATGCCTGCCTCTTCGCCAATAAGTGAATTCCGCATCAATAGGCGATAGCATGTAGATTTGTGAGTGGTTCCATCGAGGCTTTCCATCTGACAAAGGAGGACGAGAAAAAAGCCGTTCAAATCTGATTCCATTCTTTGTCAATTCTTTAAAGCACTGGCAGCTTACATCACTTACATTATAGAAAAGAGCATTTTCTACATCAGGTTCTCTTCCTGAGAAACCTCTTGGCGATATGTAAATTGCATGTAAAACTTTCCCGTTCGCTTGCATACTTAATAGTGCTTGCTGTATCTCTCTTCTCATGCTTTTGAAAATATCACTAGTTCCAGTCGGAAAAGGAAGCCTATCTACACTCCATACTTGAACTCGATCTTCTGATGAACAAACAACATAATTTTTGTATGTCATACAAACGAATTTACATAGTGGTTAATACTTAACAATTATGCTTGCGTGAACAGAGCGGTAGGTCTTTCTAAATGCCAGAATAAGTAGACCTTTGTTTGAGAGAGCATTCCTACCAGTTTTACAAGTTTAGCCAATTCCGGCAATTCTGCTTTCTGTAAAGAACTAACATAATCGGCGACTTTTCCAAAGGGCTGATGTCGGCTAGCGGCAAATTCCCTCCTAAAGCGTGTATGACTGTTTTTAATGAAGGCTTCTTTTAGTTTATCGATCTGCTCTGGTTGCAAGCTCTCAAGCTTTGCTATGACATATCGTTCGCTGGCTAAGAGTTGCGTATCAAACCCTAATTCGGAGAGCGCTTTAGAAACGCTGGATATTCCTTCGACCGTTTGTTGCTGTGCTATTTTTTGCATGCCTGCCTTTTCAGCGAAGGGGCTATACTTTGCCATAACGGCTATCAGCTCGACGTATCTGGTGCCGACCAGCGGCATTGTCTCACGGATGAGTTTGGCGCCTAAGCCTACAGTGCGGTATTTTGGATGGATAACTACTCGGTTGATTATGCTGAGTTGTTTGTTCATTTCCTGAATAGTCATTCTTGGCAGCACCATCCGTCTTCCATAGCAGGCTGGTGGTGGGTAACTGTAGACTATGACGCCACAGAGCTCATCCCCTCGCACTATACGGAAGATTTTTCTTGGAACGGCCACCTTGTGCCCTCGGTAATGGAAAGCGCTTAATTTTTCCCAGTCTTCCCGGGTACCTTCTTCAACCCTCATTTCTCGGATTAAGCGACATTCGGCGACTGGAGCATTTTCATAGTAGTAGATTTTGATTTCTTCTCCGAACCGTTTGCGGATCAATACGCTGGGTTTGAGGTCTTCGGCTAGGTCGCTGTGTGTTGTTGCTGCTATGACTGCTTTGCCTTGTTGCCGAGCAATCTTTTGCAGATTGTAGGCGATGATTTTAGCGGTGTCTCGGTCTAAGCAAGCGGCGAATTCATCCATTAGCCACCATTGTTTGCCCGATTCAATGAGTTTGGCGATTCTGTAACGGTATTTCT
Source organism: Candidatus Bathyarchaeota archaeon (assembly GCA_023488835.1). The sequence continues at coordinate 770 of JAMDCS010000130.1, read as the reverse complement.
GACCGTCGCTGAGTTGACTGTAAGTGCGGAGAAAAAGGAAAGCATCGTTTAAGCCGACTTTACTTAGCAGTTCTAAGCCTTCTTCCACTGTGGCGCCAACGGTTTCAATCAACGGCTTCTCAGCATCCACCGCTACATCTGACAGGTCGATAGCTTCCTCGCCTAAATCTGCCTTGATTGCTCGTAGCAAGACACTCTTACCGCTGCCACTATCCCCCGTGATATAGACGATGTCATGAGGCCCAATCTTCAACTCAGCATCTAAAACCTTGAACCTCTGGGCGTCGTCGATGCCTAACCCGAAGGCTTCAGCCACAACCAAACTTCGAGGTGTTGGCTTGGTGTGGGTTTCGTAGCTTATGTTGAAGGTAAATTTGCCTTCCATACGGTCGTAGATTCGGCGGAATTGCCTTATTCGAAAGTCTCTTTGTCGTCTCATTTCTTGATTACCTCGGTATGACTGTCAGGAATGGTTCAGGCTCCATCTGTACAGTCGCAAACACGGCTAGCGCGATACTCCAAAACACGTCGTCGTGTGTGCCGTTTGGATGGCTGTAGCCTATGGCGCCGTCTTTGCGCAGGTCATATCGTTCCACGTTTAACTCTGTGCAAAGGTCGCCTCTGTAGGGTCGTTCCCAGTTGAGCAGTGGATAGTAGAACTGTTTGTTCATCATGCGCTGCTTTAGCAAGCTTGCCATCTCGCTTTTTCTGGGCACACTAAAGTTAACACCTTCAGCGTTCTCAATGCCTGCTGTCTGCATGTCAGCTAT
>JAMDCS010000052.1 GCA_023488835.1 Candidatus Bathyarchaeota archaeon | reverse complement strand
AAGGTGGGGCATGCCGCGTGGGTGAAAGTGAAAGCAGAGTTGCTCCCGAGCGAGTTCCGTTAGAGAAAGTTAACGATTACATGTGGCGTATTCCACAGTACAAGCCTGAGATGCGTGTTCCAGGCATGGTTTTTGCTAACCAAGCGCTACTGGAAAAAATGCAGACAGACCGGACGCTTTGGCAATGCTCAAACGTGGCTCAGTTGCCCGGAATCTACAAGCACGCAATCACGCTTCCAGATGGGCATGAAGGTTACGGTTTTCCCATAGGCGGCGTAGCAGCAACCGACTTCGAAAACGGCGTAATAAGTCCTGGCGGCGTCGGCTACGACATTAACTGCGGCGTCCGCCTCCTATCAACGACACTTACTGAACAGGATGTTCGCCCTAAGCTTGCGCCTTTGGCAGAAACTATTTTCCGCAACGTCCCCTCAGGACTGGGAAGCCGCAGAAAAGACTTCACTATATCTCCACGTGACTTAGAAACATTAGCGGTTGAAGGGGTACAGTGGCTTCTTGACCGAGGATTAGGCTGGGCAGGAGACGCAGACCACTGCGAAGAAAACGGACATATGAAAAACGCCAACCCCGACAAAGTTTCAAACACCGCTAAAAACCGCGGCTTAACCCAAATCGGCACGTTGGGCTCTGGGAACCATTTCCTTGAAATTCAGAAAGTTGACAAAATCTTCAATGAAAAAACCGCTAAGGCATTCGGGATACTCCATGAAGGCCAAGTTACAGTTATGATTCACTGCGGCTCAAGAGGTTACGGTCACCAAGTCTGCTCGGATTACCTGCGGGTTATGGAGCATGCAGTGCAAAAATACAAAATATCCTTGCCCGACCGAGAATTAGCTTGCGCTCCAGGAAACAGCAGCGAAGCCAAAGATTACATTGAAGCAATGGCTTGCGCCGTCAACTACGCCTTCGCAAACCGCCAGGCAATTATGCATTGGGTCCGCCAGAGTTTCCAGCAAGTCTACGGGCAAAACCCAGAAAAATTCGGCTTAAAACTAGTCTACGACGTTGCCCACAACATAGCCAAAGTAGAAACCCACAACATCGACGGCGCCCAAAAGAAGGTCTGGGTTCACCGCAAAGGTGCAACACGAGCTTTCCCCGCTGGGCATCCCGATGTTCCGGAGGATTACCGCAGTGAGGGGCAACCGGTGCTTATTCCAGGCAGCATGGGCACAAGCTCATGGGTGCTGGTGGGTTCGCAGAAGGCGATGGATTTGACTTTCGGTTCCACAGCGCATGGTGCGGGCAGGATGATGAGTCGTTCCGCTGCGAAGCGGCAGTACTGGGGCGGAGACATAAAATCAGCCTTGGAGAAGCGGGGCATCGTGGTCCGTGCCGCGAGTGCTTCAGTGTTGGCTGAGGAAGCTGACCCAGCATACAAGAACGTGGACATGGTTGCGGACGTTAGCGACAAAGTTGGAATTGCAACAAAAGTCGCAAGGCTCGTTCCGCTGGCTGTTGTTAAAGGCTAAGTGCCTTTTTTTCGGGCTGTTGGAAAAACAAATTGGTAACTTATTTTCCAGCTTAATTTTTTTAATAGGGTTGATTTGGGAAATTGTATATTTAAGCCCGTCAAAGCATTATAGATTAAAAACTACCCCTAAATTGCAAATGCATCATTAAAGCAGGAAGCAGCATTTGAGCAAGAACCAAATCCGAGTCCAGTATTCAGGGTTCATCATTTTTGCATCCCAAATCCTTAGCGTTGCAACTGGACTCATCTTCACACTCCTGCTAACAAGAAACATGAGCACATTTGAATACGGTATCTGGACAAACATTTTTGATTACACTGGATATTTTTGGCTTTTCAGCGGGGTTTTGCCTTTTTGGGCAACCCGTTTCATGGCACGGGGCAAAGAAGGAACGGTTAAAACCAGCGGGTTAGCGCAATTATTTATTGCGCTTGTTTCAACATTAGCTTATTTTCCCGTCATAATCCTAATAACAAAAGCGATTGGCACCCAAGTATACTTGCTGATTTACCTCATCGCTGGCTTGTACGTTTTCAACTTCTACATGGTTACGATTTTTGAAGGCGTTCTCCGTTCGATACGGCCTCAAGTAATCGGGTATGGCTTGTTAGTTGAAGAAGTGGTGAAGGTGGCTATCGCTTTGACGGTCATTGTGGGTTTGGGGCAGCTGTTTCTTGGCGCAATTCTGGCTTTGGTGGTTTCGGCTTCTGTTCAAGTGGTTTATTATGTGTGGCTTTTACAGGGCGAGTTTAAGCAAAAAACAAACTGGAGCTACCTTAAGGAGTGGTTTAAGGGTTCAGCGGTAATTGCTTACAGCAGTATCGGTGGGCAACTGGTTTCTTTCGTGCTGGTCCTGCTGTTCTTTTACGGTGGGTCAAACACGAGAGCCTACTACCAAGCCGCCTTCACTTTTACAAATGTAATCGGTTTCTCGTTGGATTTAAAAAGTCGCTTTTGATACTGCGATCTAGGTTTGAATCCTCTGATTGGTTGGCGTGGCATGGCTCGTTGCCGTTCAAGGTTCTTGATTCTTGCATAAAGCTTTGAAACTTTAGTCTTCGACGGAATCTTCGACTTTGGCACATGAACGGGTACAGGCGTGAAGGGTTGGGTAATCTCCAGTTTTTTCTTTTTAGACTTTTTGAATGCTACATTGCGGACTTTTTTAAATGTCACGCAGCCTTCTTTGAGATTAACCTCTTGGACTTCCCAACCTGCATCCAGCCAAGCTTTCGCGTGAGCACTTGAGGACGCGTTGCTCCACCATGCAGGGTCTCGGTAAGCGTCCATGGGAAGGTTACTGCCGATTAACCCATCGATCCTTGCAAATGAAAGCTTAACCAAACTGGTGAATGCGGCTCTAAACTTTAAGTGCCCTTCAAGCCCAGCGTACTTGGAAACTGTACGCGGAGAAACCACCCGTCTGGCGCAATGTAGGCACAGCATCATGTTTGGGTCGCCAGTGGCAACGTCAGGCACCATACAGTCTCGACAGAACAGTTTCTTGCAGCGTTCACACTTTCGCATGTACGTTGTTCGGAGAACTCTACTGCAGATTCCACATTCATCCTTCATGTTACCACACCTACAGCGAAGATGAAAAGTCGCTTAGGGTACACTTGTTTTTTATAGATATTAATTTTCAGTCGTTAAAACGTCGTTTTTGCCCTGAAAACCATTGTTTTTTGACGTTAACAGCTTGAGGCTTCCTTTTATTTCCTCGATTATTAGTTTAAGCAGTTCTCTTGCTTGCTTATCGATTGCCAGCAGCAAAGCGATGTAGATTGCTAAGCCTGCGACGGCTTTGGCGACGGTAAAGAGCAAGGTTGACGTGGTTGGGGCGACGAAAAGCACCAAGCCCATGAGGATGGATGCGAGAACGTATTTGGTTATGCTCTTCCACGCGACAGGTAATGGAGTGGATTTTCGCATGAACAAGTATAAGCCGATGAAGGTTGAAAGGTGAACGCCAAGGCTAATGGCGATGACGTAAACTGCTGCCTGCACTGAACCCGCAACAGGCAAAGCGGTGAGAACAAAGTATGTCATGGGTAAAGCTATGGCTGCCTGAATGTAGGTGAGGGTGAATACCTTGAAGATT
>JAMDCS010000151.1 GCA_023488835.1 Candidatus Bathyarchaeota archaeon | reverse complement strand
AACCTCTCTCCCGTAAGTAGTCGAAACGGTATATCACTTTTTAAGTTTAAGAAGTTTGGGGAAATTTAGCTAAACCCCTTCTGTTCTGTTTTTGGGTAGGTTTAAATCTGTTTCTTCAGATGTGTGGTTAGGTGAATTTGATGGCTGATTTGAAGGGTTGCCCCTTTGGACAAGACATAAGAAACGATTGTAAAACCTGCGATTATGGCGACAAAAACCACTTTGATGCTGCAAGTGGACAATGCGTTAAACGCTAACTTTTTTTAGGTCATCCAGTTTAGCGGCTGCGAATGGCACCAGCATCTCGTCTGGGTCTAACCCGCCATGTTGACCTAGTAGGTTGATTTTTCGGCCGCTACGGTGCTCAAACCACAGGGTCTCTTTCCCATAAGGAATAACGAGTAGGTTTCCGGTGCGTTCAAGAAAATCTTGTTTTGGCTCGCTCAATCCGAATAGGCCCGCTTTTAGCGCTGCTTTGGTTTCTATGATTTGGGCTTTCTCTCCGATGCTCTTTGATAATGCCTCTTTGGTTGCTGCGAGCTTTTCCTCTTTGACGTGCAGGAAAATGTCTCTTGGGCTACCCGTGGGGAGAATCTTTTTGTGTCCTTTGCCAATTTCTGCGTTTAGGATGGATTCTGAGTTTAAGCTGAGGTATGTCGTTTCTTCGGGGTTAACTTGGACTCCCCCATGATCAGCAGTCACTAAAAGCAGGGTTTCTTTGGCTGCTTGCGGGCTTAGTTTTTCAACTAACTCTTTTTGGAGCAGATAAGAAATCGTCTGCAACTCAGCATTAACCTCTTCACTCTGTGGCCCATAATCATGTGAAATGGTGTCTAGGGTTTCGAGGTGTACAAAGAAGTAAGCTGCACCACTGTTTTTCTCGATGTTTTTTCTTAGTTTAACGATTGCATCTGAGGTTTTGTATGATGGGACAATGGTGCTGCCTTCGAAAACCAGTTTTGTGCAGATATTGTGTGCGTTTGCGTCATTCATATGGGTGAATGTTTTAATGCCCTCTTTGACGAGTTTCTGCTGGATGTTTTCACCATCAAACATGAGGTGGGGGTCGAACCCTTGCTCGATTAGTTTGGTTTTAGTTTTAGTGCCGATGCGCTCGAAGCGTAGGGCGTTGATTATGCCTGTTTCTTTGAGGTAGATGAAGTATTCAAAGAGCCCATGTTCTTGTGGGGTTAGTCCGGTGTTTAGGGTTGTGAGGGCGTTGGTTGTTTGGGATGGGTAGACGCTTGTTATGGGAAAAACTTGGCCTTTGTTGGAGAGGTTGGTTAGGAAAATGTTTTGTTTGTGGTGGTTTAGGAATTGGTTGAAACCAAAGCCATCCACTACCAACAGCACCACTTTATTCGTGTTTTTGGTGTCTATTTTTAGGCGCTCACTCAGAGGCGAGTTCTGATGCCCCTTTTTAGCTTGAAGCAACTGCAGTACGGTGTTTGGGATGTTAGATATGCAGTTTGCCTTGTACTGCGGGTAAACAAACCCTTCTGGTGTGGCTGGCTGGTTGAGTTTTTGGGTTAACATTGAGTCGCCGTAGCTTTTTGCTCGACTATTCTGGTGAGTGGTATTTGATATAAAGTTTGGTTGCGTCTTTGTGGCGTATCATTTAATATGGTTGCTATCTGTGAAATTGGTTATGGGCGATATGTTGGGTGTGCAGGTAGCATTTTTACCGGATGGCCGAAAACTCGGATACTGCAGTGTAGGTAAAGGGCACCCTGTCATCTATTTTCATGGAACCGCGAGCAGTCGCCTCGAAGTACTGCTCTTAAAAGACCTCGCCGAAACCGCAGGGCTCCAAATAATTGGAGTTGATCGCCCCGGCTATGGCTTATCCACCTATCATAAGCGCAAAAGTCTCCAAGACTTCAATGCAGACGTTGATTTCTTGGCAGATTACTTGGGCTTTAAGCAGTTCTCGGTTCTGGGCTGGTCTGGCGGAGGCGCCTTCGCATTATCCTACATAGCCCAAAACCCCAAACGCATAACAAAAGCTGTCGTTGCAGACGCCCCCGCTTTGCCCTTTGATGTATCCATGGCACACGACTTCCCCTTCTCAAAATACGTTATGAAAATCCCCTTCGCCGGCAACATAGCAATCGGGCAACTTCGCCGTCAGGTGCTTAAAGCCAATGGAGACATCCCAGCCTTCCTAAAATCAAAACAAGCAAAACAGCTACTGCGCGGCTACACCCCGACGGATTTGCAGCTATTTTCTAACCCTGCATGGGCAGCGTTAATGTATCAGTCGATGGCTGAAGCCTTCCGACAAGACAGCGGCGTTAAAGCGGTGGTTGAGGAGCACATGCTTTTCCTAAAACCATGGGGCTTCTCAATGGAAAGTATTCCTGCCGGTAAACTCTGTATTTGGCATGGTGAAGACGATAAAACCTGTGCCGTTGGCAATGGGTATGCACTTGCAGAGCTGGTTAAAGACAGCAAATTAGATGTCTTTAAGGGCAAAGGCCACTGCGCAATGTTCGGCTACCAAGACAGGTTAGCTAAGGTGTTACTCGAGTAATTTCCACGGATCATCTGGGCCTAAAGAGTCATCACTTTTGTGGGTTGAAGCGGTTTGTTGCTGGATTTTCTGCACAGTAACCTTAACAAACGCATCTACACAGATTTGTTCCGCTGCGATGATTTCTTTGGGTATGGTTATGATGATTTGATCACCGACTCCTCGGGCTTGAGCAACGAAAGACTGCATAATACCTGATGCGCATATTGGCTAAATAATGATTACCCCATATGAACGACTTTGTTTCTCTCAGGAGAACCCCCCTCCCCCTATAAAAAAACGCTAACGCCACAGCGAATTAAAAAATTCTATACCAAAAAAGCCAGCCGCTGTCAACCCAGCACTCCACACAACTATGCCAACACTCATCCACAGCAGTAACCGCAACTTTTCTCCGCCAAGCAGACTCCCAACAGCTGCACCAATCAATGCGCCAAGTAGCAACGGCGACAACAATCCTAACCCAACAATGCCATACTTATTCCACAAACGCCCCAAACGGCTCTCTTTCGGATCTTTACCACCATAACGCCACCTAAGTAACCTATTCCTTATTTTCTCACCCGCCACTGTTACGATTGCTGCGGCAACGATGGCCCCAGCTGAGGACACAGCGATAATTACAGCAGGGTGCAAGTTTAGGGCTAAACCTGCGGGGATAGCAGCCCACAACTCCAGAAAGCCCAAGCCGAAGACGATTAACAATTGAATAATATCCATACAGGCTACATCTATCTAAATGGGTTTTTAAAAATATCCACTAAACACTCTGCTTAATTGCTAAAACAGCAACAACCCAAACCCCCAGTTGATGCAAAATATTGTGTTCTCACAAAAGCTTTAGAAACCCCAAACACGCTTAACAACACAATACAGGCCTATTTGGTGGCTATGGAACATGCAAAAAGTATGGGAAGAACTCAAAGGTATCGAAACCCAAGCTGAACAAATCCAAACTGACGCCAAAGACAAAGCCAAAAAGATTACCGCCCAAGCACAGAAAGACGCAGATAAGCTTCTTGAGAATAGCAAAACCTACGGCGCCGAAGAATCACAGAAACGCTATCAAGCTGCAATCGCGGAAGCAAACAAGACGCG
>JAMDCS010000066.1 GCA_023488835.1 Candidatus Bathyarchaeota archaeon | reverse complement strand
CTCTTTCCCGCCATAATAATAGTACATTTTCTTTTTTTTCCAAACGGGTTCATCTCCTTAAACAATTGAGCATTAAAACTATTCTTTGATTGGTTGCTAGTTCAACAGAATCGTTTTCGATTAGTTAAATTTTTTGTTCTGTTTCCATTTGGTGCGAAAACTTTAAGTTCTTTTGATAGTTGATTCTAACAGTGAGTTTTGTCCAACAAATCATACAGTGATTTTAATTTTCTGCTGGCTCAAAACGGACACGGTTGCCAATCAATCGAAATAACTCGATTAAAGTGGAGGTGAATCGAATTTGTCTGAAGAGAAAAAGAAGAAAATGTACTATTATTATGGCGGTAAAGAGAAAAAAGCTGGTGAATTAAAAAAGGAAAAAGAAGTAGAAGGTTTGGGCTGCTCTTCCAGCGCGATTCAGCGAGATTTTGACAGAATGATGAAGAGTTTCCAACATGAATTTGACGATTTCTGGGAGTCTCCATTGCGGTGGGGACGTGGAATGCGTTGGAGGCACGGTTTTCCAATGATGCCTTTCAGAGGAACAATGATGCCTTCGGTTGACCTAGAGGACCGTGGGAAAGATTTCCGTTTGACTGTTGACTTGCCTGGTTTTAGCAAGGAGAACGTGGAAATTGAGGTTAGCGATGATTCAGTTGTGATTCATGCGAAGAAAACCGTGGAAGAGGAAGAGAAAAAAAGGAACTATGTTCGCCGTGAAAGAGCAGCCCAAACCTTCTATAGGAGAGTTCCGTTGCCTGAGATGGTGCGATCAGATGATGCGAAAGCAAACCTAAACAACGGCATACTGGAGATCACGCTGCCCAAGAAGGAACCTAAAGAAACCAAAAAACTAGCAATCGAATAAGCAGGAAAGCCTTTCTTCCTTTCCTTTTCTTACCCCAAAGTTTAGACGCCGAGCCCAGTTGGTCAATGAAGCGAATTTGTTTTCATTCATTTAATTTCTTTTATGAATGGTTTTGTTGTGTGGTTGTTGAAACGCTTAAATATAACAGCGTTATAGCAATATAACGACGTTATAAGGCTGAGGAAAATGCAAACCACAACCAAACCCAAAAAACAAACAAACAAGCAATCCAACAGTATTTTAGAGTTAATAGGCAACACGCCAATTTTAAAACTCAACAAACTAACAGCCGATGTTAAATGCACAATTTTAGCTAAACTGGAATACTTCAACCCAGGCGGCAGCATAAAAGACCGCATAGGCATCCAAATGCTTGAAGCTGCAGAAAAACAAGGTCTCATAAAACCAGGCTACACCCTCGTTGAGCCTACATCAGGCAACACTGGCCTTGGATTGGCAATGGCAGCCATCGCTAAAGGCTACAAAATGATTTTCACCCTGCCAGACAAAATGAGCAAAGAAAAAATCGATCTGCTAAGAGCTTTTGGCGCCAAAGTAATCATTACCCCTACAAATGTAGCGCCTGACCATCCCGCAAACTACGTTAAAGTAGCTGAGCGCATCGTTAAGGAAACGCCTAACTCATTTATGCCTAATCAGTACTTCAATAAAGCAAACCCTGAGACGCACTATAGAACAACGGGTCCTGAAATTTGGGAACAGACCAGCGGCAAAATAGACGTTCTAGTTGCCACCATGGGTACGGGCGGAACCATCAGCGGCATCGCCAAATACCTCAAGGAGAAAAATCCCGCGGTACGCGTCGTCGGCGTTGACCCTGAAGGATCATTGTACCACCACGAATTCTATGGAACAAAAGGCGACATCCACTCCTACAAGGTGGAAGGCATAGGAGAAGACTTCCTGCCATCAACACTTAACCTGAAAATAGTGGATGAAATTATCACCGTTAGCGACAAAGACGCTTTCTTAACCGCGCGGGAATTAGCTCAAAGGGAAGGTGTGTTTGCAGGTGGTTCAGCAGGTGCTGCCGTGTTCGCAGCCTTAAAAGTGGCCAAGAAATTGCGGAAAAACCAGACGATTGTAGTTATCTTGCCCGACACTGGAAGAAACTATCTTAACAAGTTTTATTCGGATGAATGGATGACTGAAAATGGGTTCCTATCCGGCGGCGAAGAAAAAATCTCTATCAAAGATATTCTGAAGGCTAAATCAAGCAAAATACAGAAACTAATCTACGTTGACCCAGACGATAAACTAGGTTACGCTGTAGAATTAATGAGAAAATACGGTATCTCCCAGTTACCTGTAATTAAAGACGATGTACAAGTTGGTAGTGTAAGGGAAATAGCTATCATGAAGAAACTATCCGATAAAGACACATCCCCTAAGCAAAAAGCCCGAGATTTTCTGGAAGCACCGCTGCCCGTGGTTAACATAGATGACAAAATTGTTGCGCCTCTTAACTTGCTTAAGAATCAGAATGCAATAGCTGTTTCGGAAAAAAATAAAATCGTAAACATAATAACAACAATCGACGTAGTGAACTATCTATTAAGCAGGTGACATACTTGAAGTTCTCAACCAAAGCCATTCACGCGGGGGAAGAGCCGAACCTAAAAGACGGCGGATGCGGCGACATAGTAACCCCTATCCATTTAGCATCAACATTCGCCCGAAAGGAAATTGATAAGCCGACTGGCGGGTATGAATATGCCCGAACAGGCAACCCCACAAGGTGTGCATTAGAAAAAAGATTGGCTGTGTTGGAAAACGCTAAGTATGGTTTAGCTTTCGCGTCTGGTTTGGCTGCTGAAACAACGTTGGCGCTCTCTTTGCTGAAAAAAGGCGACCATGTGGTAGCGTTTGAGGACCTTTATGGTGGAACACGTAGACTATTCGACAAAACACTATCCAATTTCGGTTTAGAATTCAGCTATGTGGATGCCTCTAACATTGAAAAAGTTGAAGAAGCAATCAAGAGTAACACGCGGTTAATTTGGCTTGAAACTCCAACTAACCCGCTGCTGAGACTTTGCGACATAAGGGCGGTTTCTAAAGTAGCCAAGCAACACGACATTCTAACTGTTGTGGATAACACTTTCGCAAGCCCCTTTTTGCAGAATCCGCTGGATTTAGGCGCCGACATAGTGTTGCATAGCACAACCAAGTACATAGGTGGACACAGCGATGTAATAGGAGGAGCAATTATGGTTTCAAACGATGAAATTTACAGTAAACTAAAGTTCAACCAAAACGCATTAGGCGCGGTTCCTTCGCCATTTGATTGTTTCTTGGTGCTGAGGGGAACAAAAACTTTGGCGCTAAGAATGGAGCGCCACAGCCAAAACGCCATGAAAATAGCCGAATATCTAAGCGCTAATCCTAAAGTTGAAAAGGTAATCTACCCTGGACTGAAAACTCATCCGCAACATGCGCTGGCGAAGAGACAGATGTCTGGTTTCGGCGGCATGATCACTTTTACTTTGAAGGGCGGCAAAGCTAAGACGGCTGATTTTCTGAAGAAACTTGAAGTAATTGCGCTTGCAGAGAGTTTGGGCGGTGTTGAATCACTTATCAATCAACCTGCAGTTATGACGCATGCTAGCTTAGCGAAAGAAGAAAGAGCACGGTTGGGTGTTGCTGATAATCTGCTTAGGTTGTCTGTTGGAATCGAGGATTATGAGGATTTGCAGGCGGATCTAGAGCATGCACTGTGACCGTGGAATATACATGGATGATTCGGGAAAGATTTTATTAATATAAGAGTGTTATAAACAAGA
>JAMDCS010000116.1 GCA_023488835.1 Candidatus Bathyarchaeota archaeon | reverse complement strand
CGGATTGTGCAGACCTCTGAGTTGCATACAAGGAAAGTGCTTGCGCCACCAGTTCCTGAGCATCTCTATGAGCGTCAGCTTGAGCAGAAAGTCAAACGTTTGGTTGAGAATTACGAAGCGCAAACCTGCCTCAAACAGTAACTCTTTGTTACTGGCATCGGTTAGTCACATATCTTAAAGTGTCCTCGCCAGATATTTTGTTTGGTGAATTTTTTGTTAGGACAAAAACTATTTGAAGGCAAAGGTAAAGCTGGACCAAGTTTCTTAAAAAACATCAGTATGGACGGAGTGAAGCAAATCTATAGTTGGACTGCCCAATTAAAAGGGGTGGGCCGAGCGGCTGGCGCGGATTGCTTCCTTTCGGTAACCGCTAAGGGTATGACGCCGCCAAAGGGGTTGGGCGTAGCTAAAGACATCGGCATCTTTAGGACCTCAACTGGCGAGATGGGCACAATCAAGGGCTTTGATGTAGCCAAGATGATGGGGGAGAAGCCGATGAGTGTGGGCTTGTGGACTTTTATGACCATGTCTGAGAAGCTGGGTTGGCTTAATGATGTGATTGCGGTTGCTACTTTTGAGGGTCTGGATCCGATGTGGAACGAATTCAACATAGCCATCTATGAATGGACATAATCCCACCCTTCTCTTGCTGGCAGCTTAGGCAACCCAGCACCTAAAAATACAACATACCCCATATCAAACCCTGTGAGGTTTTGATTGTGGCGAAGGCTAAGAGTCCTAAAAAAGAAGAAAAGAAACCCGCAAAGAAAAAATAACCCAAGCTAAACAGGCGGGTTCACTTCTCTTTTTTCCTTCTTTAAGGTCTATTCGCCCAATCTATATGTTTACGTCTCTTTTTCAGCGTCAACTTCAGAATAAAACTTCAAAAGCAAGCGCCAACCTAACAATGCTGTGCAACACAAAAAAGCAGCCCTCTCCCTCACCATAAACGCCCTCTGCCCTAACCCTCTTCATAGGCATCACCATAATCTTCCTAACAATGAACACACCCACAGGCTACGCTTTTAGCATACCATTTTTCTTATGCTCCTGCTACTGCATCTACTACTTCTACCGCATCCTATGGCTCCACAACGGCGGACGCCCCCTCTCAGCAGAGAAAAAACAAAAACAAGAACAACACAGAAAACAAATGCACAACTACCAACGCTACAACCTCTACAACCGCCTATACCGCTTCGCCGACGCAACAGAAGACGAATACCAAGCCGAAAAAACAAAGAAGCACTAAAAAAGATACGCCAATAAAACCCTGTGACCGTGAGCGAATAGGACTAACCGTAAACCAATTTATCCATCCACAAATAGATATCAGGGATTCTCTGGTAGGCCTTTCGTGCATTACCTGCCCCAAATGTCATTTTTCCTTTTGGTAAACGGTTTTTTACTATTTCTGAAAATTCTTCCAAGAACGCAATCAGGTAACCGAAATACATCCCAGCGTATAGTTCAAAATCAGCCACATTCTCATTATACATTAGTTCAGGGATTGAAATTAAATTATAATTACCCTTGTATGTTTGGAAGAGAATTCTGTCCTTTTCCAAAAAGACAAGAGTCATCCCGCCGAAATGGATGTTAACATCTCGTACATTTTTTAATTGTTCAAACCAATCGGCAGAAAGAATCAATTTTGCTAAGTCTTCACCTACCTTCAAAGTGTTTTCAGGTTTTTTCAGCCACTTTCTCAAGTCGTTGAAGCTTTGCGGAATACCTTGAGGATGTTTTGAAACAATCTTTACGACTCGTGCAATATAATCAAATATTGACCGCATTTCTACATGAAATAAGTCAATATCACATTGAGCATAATTCATCCACTGGCCAACACTAATGCGCTCACCCTTCCAAAGCTCTTTTTCCCAAGCTAGTCTTGAGGTGATGGTTTCTATGTTCGACAAATCCACAGATATGCTGTCAATATATGTGGCAATTTGAGGAAAATTAGCATCTAAACGACAATTAATCATATGAGCGCAAAGCTTAACAAACATACTTGGGCAGATGATTTTTTCTACAGGGTCTATGTTGCCCTTTTGCAGGGTCGATAATGCTAATTTTAGCTTTTCCTCATCAATTGTCATAGTTATATGTCATCAGTCTTTTACTTTTAACTTATTCAAATATTAATCAAAGCTTATGTGTGTTGGTTGGCTGTCTATCTATAGGGAAGTCGGTAAATTGGCTTTAGCGGATGAATATTGTGAGTCATTTGCCATTGACAATGATGAGAGAACACTTTGTTATTCAACAAACCTGATGTTTAAAGACCTTTTAAATGACTTAAAGAAAAAAGGATACCTTAGAACGGAACTACGGTCACGAAACCCGCAAAGAGCGTTATTTCTAAATGTATTATTGAATGTTCGCCGAATAACTAAGGCTTTCAACGATTGGTTTGAAATATATGTAGATAAGGCTAAGGTGGACAGCAAACATAAGCTCCAAAGAATATTAGAAATAGGCGAATTAACGGACGAAGATGCTGTTACTCTTTTATTCTCAGATATGATTTTTGTTTTCTTACAAAATATTGAGGCGCTAAGGTCAAGCTTATTGCATATTATAAAACTCCCTCTAGTTGACAAAGGGAAAGGAGTAAAGATTAATCAGAATACAACATTGAAGCAAGTATTATGCAACCTTGAGCGCCTTAACATTAAAAATGCACAGTTGTTAAGTAAGATAGTTGAAGGAGACTTAAGAAATGGGCTTAGCCATGGGCTCTTCTGGTTCGAGTACAGCGATTTAAATTGCTCCGAATTACATTTGCATTATTCGAGAGGGAACGAGTTTAATGAAATTTCAGATCCAATTGGAATATCTGATTTATTTAAAATGACAAGAAAACAATCAATGTATACAAACTGCCTTTTGAATGTAATAGCCGATTGGTTCTCTGAAGACTAAGTTAAATGTCTTTTAGGTTTTCGCTTGTTTGCATGCTGCTCTATGGTAGGTGGGCGGTTACCCGCGTCAAATGGGCCATGCCAGTTGCCCGACCTGAATTGTGCTTTTCATTGCTTTCTGATGTTTGCTAAGAAATTCAGTAATTTAGGACTTGTTTGGGGCTTTATATAAGGGAGGGGGAGGTAGCTGTGAGGCGGGTAGGTCTCCGCTATGTTGTTTTTCACTTTTCCTGAGTAGCTGCCACTTTTTGTTCGGGTGCCGCTTTGGGGGTGGTTAGTTGTTTTTTTATTATTAGGGCGAGTGTTGTGAAGAGTGCTGCGGCGGTGATGGCTGAGGTGGTTCCCATGATGAGCCATGCTTGCCATGCGGGCATGGTGGTTTCTAGGTATCTTAGGGAGCCGATGAGGATAAAAAGGGCCGCTGATCCTGCCATTGAGATGCCAAGTGACATTAGGATGGCGCTGATTATGCTGGTTATTAGGAGTTTTTTTATGCGTGCTTTAAATGAGGCTTCGGCTTTGTTGGCGTATTCTTTGAGTGCAGCTTTGATTTCATCTATTAGGGCATTGATTAGGTCTTTTAGTGAGAATTTTTCTGTCATTTAGTTTCTGTTTTTATGGGGGCTGGTTTTGTGATTTATAGGTGTGTGGTTGGTGGTTGTTTTTTTATTATTAGGGCGAGTGTTGTGAAGAGTGCTGCGGCGGTGATGGCTGAGGTGGTTCCCATGATGAGCCATGCTTGCCATGCGG
>JAMDCS010000133.1 GCA_023488835.1 Candidatus Bathyarchaeota archaeon | reverse complement strand
ACCAAATGGAAACAGAACAAAAAATTTAACTAATCGAAAACGATTCTGTTGAACTAGCAACCAATCAAAGAATAGTTTTAATGCTCAATTGTTTAAGGAGATGAACCCGTTTGGAAAAAAAAGAAACTTCAAAAGCAAACCATAATTCTCGGATACAAGTTTTAAAAAATGGACCATACCTTGTTTATGAAAACACTCCTTTAATTAAAATGACAATTCAATGCGACACTCACGGCATACCTGCTAAATGGTTGATTGGCGGAAAACTGCAGACTCGAGAAACTTATATTTTATGTCGATGCGGACAATCCAAGACCAAACCTTTCTGCGATGGTACCCACGTGAAAGTTAACTTTGATGGAGCAGAAACCAGCGACAATGAGCCTTATGAAAAAATTGCAAAGGAGATTGATGGCCCCACGTTAAAACTAAAAGATGCGGAGATACTCTGTGCATCGGCACGTTTTTGCCATCGGGGAGGCGACATTTGGCAGGTAATCTCAAAATCACATGAGCCATGGGCAAAGAAAAACGCGATTGAAAACGCCAGCGACTGCCCTTCAGGTCGGCTAGTGGTTATTGATAAGGAAACTGGAAAAACAATTGAGCCGTCACTTGAGAAATCAATCGGTTTAATTGAAGACCCAGCCATTGGGGTTGATGGCCCGATTTGGGTTCGCGGTGGAATCCCAGTTTATTCTGTTGAGGGGAAGCTCTATGAGGTTAGGAATCGGGTAACTCTTTGCCGTTGCGGAAAATCCACTAACAAGCCGTTTTGTGACAGCAGTCATTACCCGGAAGAAGACCGAGAGGCGATTGAAAACGAGCAAAAATGAAAAACGCAAGTCCAAACAAGTTAAAAGCAATGTTGACGACGCGTTTAAGTCGAAGGAGAAAGCGTTCGTTCTCTTTTATGCTTCATGGTGTCCCTATTCACAGCGGTTCTTGCCGATTTTTGAAGACTACGCAAAGGGCAATCCGCAAGAATGCATAAGCATAATGATAGATGATAAGCCCGATTTATGCGAAAAATACGAGATAGACTACTATCCAACGGTGCTGCTTTTCAAGAAAGGAGACGTTGAAAAGAGACTCGATGCCACACCAGGCGTAGGGTTAACCAAAAAGCAACTGAAAGAACTTACAGCTAACCCATAAAGCCTCTGCCTCTTTTTTACTGAATTTTTTGTGCGAGCTCTTTTGCCCAGCTTCGGATGGCAGATTCAGAATTTTTATTGTTTGGGCAATAATTGTTGGTACTCAGCGTTAATTGTCCCATGCTTATTTAGGAGTATATTGTTTATTTTTCGCCAGTCTTCGCCTATGGTTGGCCACATTGGACCGCCAATTATGCTTTTCTTGACGTATTCGCTTAGTGATTTTTCGCGTTTTATGGTTCGTTTGCTCCAGTCCACGCTGATTAAGCCTGAACGTCTTAGATATTGCAGGTTACGTGCCATCTGGTTTGAGTTAATGGGGTAGGTTATTGCGCTGTTTAGGTCGTCGGTTAATGATTCTATTGTGAATTCGTCTTCGGTACGCAGGCTTATGGTTGCAATCATGTCCTGCATCAGTTTTGCCGTTCTCGTAACGTAGAATGTTCTTTTCGGAACCAAGGTTTGCTCAAGGCGGTATCCGTGTCGTTTGTAGAACCAGTGCTTTACAGTTTCTGCAAGCAACAGGTATGTTCCAAGAAGGATTGCTAGAGCTACAAAGAATAGCGGCGGAGGCGGTACAAAACCGAATACTGCGCCAAGCGGGGTAAACGGCAAGATTAATGCAAATGCGACGATGGATAAGCTGCTGATTAGCAGGTATTTGCTTGGTTTACTCTTGTAGAAGGGCTTGCGTCGGGTTCTGATTATGAACACTACCAGTATCTGTGAGCATAGAGATTCGATGAACCATGCAGTCTGGAACAACGGTGCCGATGCAGAGAAGAAAATGAGCATGACAAAGAAAGTTAAGAAATCAAAGAGTGAACTGACAGGACCTAAAGCCACCATAAATTTCCTTATGAAACTAATGTCCCATCTTTTGGGTCTTTCAACATACTCTTCATCTACGGTGTCGGTTGTGATTGTGGATTGGGAAAAATCGTAGAGAAGATTGTTTAGAAGAATCTGGACGGGCAGCATGGGCAGGAAAGTTAAGAATAATGCGGCTCCTGCGACGCTGAACATGTTGCCGAAGTTTGAGCTGACGCCTAGCATGATGTATTTCATGGTGTTGCCGAATGTTTTGCGTCCTTCCAAGACCCCTTCTGCTAGCACGGTTAGGTCGTTTCTGGAGAGGATGATGTCGGCTGATTCTCTTGCAACATCCACGGCGTTGTCAACGGATACTCCGACGTCGCTGGTTTTTAATGAGGGTGCATCGTTGATTCCGTCACCCATGTAACCGACGACGTGACCGTTCCTTTTTAGCAGGCTGATTATGCGGTCTTTTTGGATGGGGTTGACGCGGCAAAAAACGTTTGCTTCTTCAACCACTGCTGTCAACGCTTCATCCGACATATTCGCTATGTCATTACCAAGCGCTACACCTTTTACGTCAAAACCCAGTTCCTCACAGACTTTTCGGGTAACCAACTCGTTGTCGCCTGTGAGAACTTTAAGTTCAATTCCTGCTTTGCTAAGCATTTGAAGCGATTGTTTGGCTGTTTCTTTGGGCGGGTCAAGGAAAGCTACAAAGCCCAGAAACACCATGTCGTTTTCGTCGTTTATCGAGTAAACGGCTTTATCTTCTTTGATTCGTTTGTATGCAATTCCTAAAACTCTCAAGCCCTCAGCGCTGTAGTCATGGTATTTTTGCTCAATTCTTTTTCGTGTTTCTTCAGTGAGGTCCCCTATTGCTCTACGTAGCTCGTAGTAGGAGCAAACTTTGAAGATTTCTTCAGGAGCGCCCTTAGCTATAAAGAACCGTTGTCCCGAGTGTTCAACGACGACGGAAACACGTCTTCGGATAAAGTCAAACGGTACCTCGTCTATTTTCTGGTATTTTGAGGTGTCAATTTCTTTGTGTTTTAGAATTGCTTCGTCAAGCGGACTTCGTAAGCCTGTTTGGAAGTGGCTGTTGAGGAATGAATAGAGAAATACTTTTTCATCTTCCGTTCCTTCCATATCCACGTTTAATATGAGTTTTATGCGGTTCTCAGTAAGCGTGCCCGTCTTGTCGGTACATAGAACGTTCATGCTGCCAAAGTTTTCGATTGATGAGAGCCGTTTTACGATAACGCCTTTCTTGGACATAGCCATGGCGCCTCTGGAAAGGTTAATGGTGATAATCATGGGCAAAAGCTCAGGTGTGAGCCCTACTGCCAACGCAACGGCGAAAAGCAATGCGGTCACAACGCCGTCAGTGGTGGGGTTACGTAGGGAAATTATCAAAAAGACAAAGATAACCAAAAGGAAAGTTACCTGCATTATTAGAAAACCAAAGCTCTTTATGCCGCGTTCAAACTCGGTTTCAGGCGCTTTCTCGATGAGTTTTTTGGCGATTTTACCGTATTCTGTCGCGCTGCCAGTTTTAACAACCATCGCCGTTGCTGTGCCGCTTACCACAGAGGTGCCCATAAAACAGAAATTGTTCCATTCAACAATCGAGCCTTCCTTACCTTTAACGGCGCCATGGCTATGTCCAAGAAAGGCGTTATCGTAAAACGGCTTTATCTTCTTTGATTCGTTTGTATGCAATTCCTAAA
>JAMDCS010000131.1 GCA_023488835.1 Candidatus Bathyarchaeota archaeon | reverse complement strand
CCAGATGTAATTGTTATAACAAAAATTAGCGGTGATTATGATCTTCATTTAATAGCAATGGTAAGAGACATAGCACAGTCGTTTGATATACAGGATCAAATTACCAAAGTTTGCGGTATAACAAAAATTGAGGCTAGCGCAAGGAAAATTCCTGACAGATGGCCAACACCACAACAGCACATATCGACATTCTAAATCGAAACGGTTTACTGGGACTTGGGCAAGGTTCAAGTTTTCGGGCATATTTCTTATGCCAGCCCAGATGTAGGTTTTTAAACCCATTGTAGGCAGTTTGTGTTTAATCAACTGCTTTATCTGGTCTAACTCATTTAAATCCCTCAGGGTTGCAAACGCTCTAACGTTATAAACGCTGTTGTACTGACGATAAGTACGTATCTCAGTTATTTTCTCTGTAAATCCCATGGCATGGTCCATTTGCTGAACATCAATGCTAATTAGCAGCGTTGCAAGCGCCGCATAGCCGAATTGTCCAAAATTTATCTGAACGGTGGCGCCTTTGATGATGCCTTTTTTCTCCATTGCTTTGCAGCGTTTCCAGATTTTGTTTTTTGGCTCTTCGCATTCTTCGGCTATCGAGTCGTAGCCCATCCGCCCATCCTTTAACAAGATTTTTAGGATTCTTGAGTCAAGTTCACTTATTTTGGGCACGTGCTTTTCACTCTTATTATAGGCTTTGTCTGGGCATAGGCATTTAAGATTTCTTGTTTCCACCCGATTGTTTTGCCTAAAAATTTCCAATATTATAGAATTTTGGGCTAATTTGAAGAGAAATTACCTTTAAATTCCTAAAAAGTTGATATGTACTGGCGTGGGCTAGGCCACTTCTTCAAATCCTCGCCGAATCCCAAAATTTCGGGGTCGATTTTACTTATTCCAGGGATCTTTCCAATCTGCTCTTGAATATACAGCAGTTGACCGATATCCTGAACCATTGCCCATATTTGTAGGTCATAATCTCCGGATGTTTTCATAACGCTTATGATATTAGGTATTCTGCTGACTTTGTCAATAATCAAATAAGACTTCTCATTTGAGGTAGAAGTTAAAAAAACACATATCGCTTGGTATCCAATTCTGGTAGGATTAATTTGAATTGTGACTTTCAGTATCCCATTTTTCTTCAGTTTTTCATATCTTCTTTTGGCAGTATCAGGGGAGACTCCGATTGCTTTACTAAGAATATCCATCGAGATTCGACCGTTCTGAGCGAGTGTATTGGCTATTTTTTGGTCGATTTCATCGATAACAACAGTTTTTGAATCAGTTTTTTCTTTCGTTACATTCTCATGATTGATTGTTACTATGTTTTTCAAGTCATGTGGAATTATTGCCAGGTTTTCGTTCATTTCTTTTACATCTGTCCAGATTGCAGTTTTCATCTCAAATATCGAAAAACATCTTTTGAGTGCATCTTTGATCTCGTTTAATTGCTCAAGTGTTTTGAGGATTACAACCACATCTATGTTTCCCTTAACTCCCCTATTGTAATACGAATATACTTCTGGCATTCGCTGCAAGTATTCGACAAGTTTGTCTGCTTGCTGGGAGTCTACGTTAATTAAGATGTGGGCAACTGCTTTGTAACCAAAACTTTTGTAATTAATATGAATCGTGGCACCTGTAATAATGCACATTTCTTCCATTTGAAGATAATTTTTCTTGACAACTTCTTTAGTGAGGCCAAGTTTTTTTGCAATCTCTGTTTCGGTTTTGCGTCCATCAGCTAATAATTCTTTAAGAATTTTTGCTTGGACTTCGGTAACTTGCTTGGTTAACACTGATACCCCCTTGTCTGAGCATTCTGATATTTTTTCAATTATATTTAAATTAATCGCGTATTTAGTCGTTTACTTACAAGGGGTTCAAAATTAGAAACAAACAGATATTATTGCCTTTTCTTTCGAAATAAAGCAATAATATCGAATAACTATGTAATTTTTGCAAAACTTTTAAATATAAAGAAAGAGCTCGGTTCTGTTTACCAAATAGGAGCAAGAAAAATGAACTATAAAAAAACAATAGCGCTAATCTTAGTATTAGCTTTTGCAGCAACAATAGTCATAACAATGCCCACACAACTAGTCAACGCACAGACAACACCTACACTGAAAACCTACCCCGTCATCGACGCCATACCTAACCCAATAGGCGTCGGGCAGGTAACACTGATAAAAACTGGAATTCTGCAGCAATTAGGTAATGTTACCCAAGGTTGGACAGGAATAACAGTAACCGTGACCAAACCAGATTCGACAGGATCAACCTTCACACAATACACACCAAACGAAGTCGGAACATACATATTAACGACAAACTTCCCGCAACAAACCAATCCAGTTTCCTACTTTAACAATGAAGGCGGCAACACAATTGCAGCAGGCACTATAATGCTAGCATCCACCGCAACAATGAACATGACTGTACAGCAAGACCCGTTGCCATTCTACCCAGGGCATCCTCTTCCAACAGAATACTGGAACCGCCCAATCGACCCACAGCTTAGAGAATGGTTCTCTATCTCAGGCAACTGGGTTGCGAGACCAGACAACTCACTAGCACTCTACAACGATGATGCACCAGAAACAGCCCACGTACTATGGTCACACCCAATAACCACTGGAGGATTAATGGGTGGTCTATGGGGTGACAAAGTCCCATCAAGCGCTGAAGCAGGTGACGCATACGAAGGCAAATTCCCCAACTCAGTAATACTCAACGGAATCCTCTACTACCAAAGAACAGATACCCGAAGAGAAACGGCGCCAGCAATCATAGCAGTTGACCTACACACCGGCGAAGAGTGGATGTTCAGGAACAACACCGTATTGTCATTTGGCCAAATCTTCTACTTCAACAGCTACAACTATGACGGCACATTCTCATACATCTGGTCCGTATCAGGCAGCAATTACATCGCTTACGATCCTTTCACTGGCAACCAGCAGATAAATATTACCAACGTACCCACAGGCACCCGATTCTTTGGACCCAGCGGCGAAATCTTAATCCTACAAATTGATTATGCAAACCGCTGGATGGCTCTATGGAACTCAACCGATTGCGGACTGCAGAATGCAGCTGTTGGTACTCCCAACTATGGTAGTTGGGGTAACACAGCTCACGGAAACGCAGACCCCACACCAAACGACGGTTTAGGACCATACTTGAATGGCGCTAACCCGCGAAGCTACACATGGAACGCAACAATTCCTGCAGGCTTAGGCACTACTAGTGGAATTGGCGGAGCAGCACTAAAAATCTATATTGAAGACAGAATAGTTGGAATGCAGTTTAACCGAACAAACGTCAGAGTATGGTCGTTAGACATATCAAAAGGACATGAAGGCCAAGTTCTATTCGATAAAAACTGGGCAGCTCCAGCAGAATGGGCAGAAGGCTCTAACACCCTGGCATATACACAAGCAACCAACTATGTCGAAGACAGCACATACGGAAACGGCGTTATCGGAGTTTGGAACAAAGAACAACGCAAACATTACGGCTTTAGCGTACAAGATGGAAGCTACCTCTGGGAAACAGACTCTGAAATCTACTTAGACGCATACGGCTGGGGAAATGCAGAACACACATGGTACTTCGCATACGGCAAACTCTACTCAGTCGGTGTAGGCGGTATACTATATGCATATGACCTATCCACGGGCAATACCGTTTGGACATTCGCAATGTCTGATCCATACAAGGAGCCAGTCACCGGTGAAAAC
>JAMDCS010000138.1 GCA_023488835.1 Candidatus Bathyarchaeota archaeon | reverse complement strand
TAAAAAGTTTGTTACAAAAGAGGGATAGGCTGGTTACTCGGTTTGTATGTCTACTTCTACTTTTGTGGGTATGGGTTCTTTGTAGATGTAGAGGACTGGGCAGCTGGCTTCGGTTCTTCGCCATGCGGCTTCTATTAAGCCTTTGCGGGTTTTGGATTTTATGTTGAGTTTCATGGTTACGTCTTTGAGTATGGGTGAGTTAGAGGTTTTTTTGGCTTCGACGTTGATTTCGATTTGGCCGGGGTCGATTTTGCTGTTTTTGCAGACATCTGCGTAGATGATTACGCCGCAACCTGCCAGTGCCATGCATGCTAATTCCAGTGGTGAAGGCCCAGTGTTGGTTCCACCTTGCGATTCAGGTAGGTCACAGGTTACGATGTGTCCGCGGCCGTTATCGGTTACTAAACGGACGTTTTCTATGAGTTTTGCGTTTCCTTTAACCATAAATTAGTCACATATTTAGATGCTTTTTTTGTGGATTTAAGGAATTCTTATGATACAGCTTTTGCTTGATTTTTCAGGGTTGATGTGAAATGTTAAATACCCTTTCTGCTGCCATAGTAGCATAGTCTCTTGGAGAATTTACGGTTTGAAAAATAAAGGTCCCTTGTTCATTGTGCCCTGGCGATGTACCTTTGCTTGTGATAGTAGCTGTGCTCATTGTGTTTCAGCTGGCAAAGCCGCATTTCCTGATGAATTGGATACTAAAAGCGCTATGCAAATGGTGGACCAAGTCAGCGAATTTGGTGCAAGCTTTTTTGGTATTACTGGTGGGCAGCCGCTTCTTCGAAAGGACCTTTTTGAAGTACTCGACCACGCTGCCAGTTTGGGCCTCAATACAAGCATTATTACTGATGGGCGGATGCTTGATGAAAAAGCGATTAAGCATTTAATTAAAAATAACACCAAAATTTCCATCAGTATTGATGGCGGCCCCAAAACCAACGATGTCATCCGTGGAAAAGGTGCATACGCTGCTGCTATAGCTGCCATTGAGCGCTTCGCAAAAGCGGGCTTGCTAAATGTGCTTGTTTATACGTTTGCTAATAAGGGTGAAGTTACCAACGCCAATGAAGAAGACATGGTGCATGTTATAGAGTTGGCCAAAAAGTACGACGCAAGATGGGTGGTTTTCCATGGGTTCGTACCTTACAGTAATGATAAGGATAGCCTAAAAGCTGACCTTTCGCCTAAACAGTATGAGTGGGTCTGCAACAAACTCTTCGATTTAACCGCCAAATACGAAGGCAAACCCGGCATCAACGTCTACATACCCTTCTACGCCCGTGTTGCGAAACAGCGGGGCATGCCTGACTACGAGGAATGGTGGAGCAACTTCTTTTTGGGTCGATGCTTCTTTGGCAAATTCATGAGCATAGCCGAAAACGGCGACGTCATCCCCTGCAGCTACAATGATGCCTACCGAATTGGCAACATTAAAAACAAGAAGCTGGACAAGATTTGGGATGATATGCAGAACAGCGCCTTCTTCAACAAAGTTAAAGACAAAAGCAATCTCAAAGGTAAATGTGGTGTGTGCGAATACGTTGATGTTTGTGGAGGCTGCCGAAGTGCGGCATTATTCTATACTGGTGACATACTTGGGTCTGATCCTAGGTGTGGATATATCCCCCAGAGTTTACGGGCAAATCAAATTGGTTGATTTCTTCTTTTCTTTTGTTGATTCTAAGAAGTGTCAACTATCGAGTAATCATCGCGTTTCTATTCTCGGGTGATTTTTTCTATTTTTTAATTGGTTGCCTGGGTAATTGCTTTTTGAGTTTTCCTAAACTTTTTCTTAGATGTTTCGGGGTTATATTATCAAGGTTTGGAGCGCTTATTTTTTTTATTTTTTTTACGCACTATTTGCTTTTTTGTTAGATGCCTATGATTTCTATTAGATACTGAATTATGACGAAAAGTGCGTATACTCCGATTAGTAGGACTGCGTCCTTCTTGTTTATGTCACCGTCTCTTGAGCGTAAGTATACAAAGATGACTGATGCTGCCACAAACACTCCAGCAATCAATGGTGAAGCTATACTAGGCACCACTATGGGCTGGATAAGAGCAATTACGCCTATTGTTAACATTGAATCTGCCAAGACGTTGCCTAGAATGTTGCCGATACCAATTTCTCCTTCATTGTTTTCTGATGCACGAACTGCAAAAGCCATCTCTGGCAGGCAGGTGCCTATGGCAATGACTAGACCCATTAAGAATAGGGGTAAGCCAAATACTGTGCTAAGCGTCTGTGCGGATGATGTTACTAGTTCACTGCCGATGAATAGAACGGTAATTCCGATAACTAGGAGAAATACTGTGATACCTAATCGGACTACTTTTTTGGTTAACCTTATTTTTTCGGCTTCTTCTTTTTCTTTACGTCCTGTTATTAGCAACCAGATGACGTATACCGCAAAACTGGTCACAAGAATTAGGCCATCTATCCGCGAGATTGAGCCGTCTAGAAGCAGTATTACTGGAAGTAGGACGGCAATAAAGGAGATCTTTAAGTTTCGCAGCATACCTGGAGTCATTTTTTGTTTTCCAGCCAGCAACACGACAATACCGATGACCAGTGTTAAGTCGGCAACGTTTGCACCTAGAATAATACCTAAACCGAAGGTTGATGTCCCGTTCAACGCGGATAGGATACCGATTGACATTTCAGGAAGCACCGCTAGTGTACCGGCTATTACTACACCTGTGACGAAAGCGGAGAGACGGAAGAACTTTGATAGTCCCAGCAAGCGCTTTATGGCTTCATCTGCGCCGTAAACTACTATAGCAATTCCAGCGAGTAGGACAAGTAGTGTATACCAAGCCATCGTTAATCCAGAAAGGTTGAAAAATATGGTATTTAATAGGTATGCAATGTGCGTCCATAACCTTTATCAATAAGTTAAGTCCATCCGCGTCATAAAATCTAGAACCGCCTCATATTCTCTGAGGTACTGTTTACCTTTTTCCGTTAATTTCATTGAGGTTTCGTCTTGGATTAAACCCAATTCTTTGAGTTCCGAAAGGTAGCTTTTTAATCTATCGTAGGGGAGGTTAATTTTCAATAGAATACGTGTAATTACTATCTTGTCTTTACTCATTTCCTGCAGTATTCTGAGCAGGTCGCCATAGATTTTTAGTTTGTCTCTACGGAGCTTCTTCACCTAAAAACCCCTTCTTATGTAAGGCATAGAAAGCTCTGTAGGTTACCCATACGAAAACGATTAAACTTATTAAGCGAAGGATATAGGCGCCAACATAAGCACCTAGGCTTGCGTCGGTTGACCAAAGCAGTAAAGAGTATTGGCTAAAACCAAGCAGCATGTATGCGAATGGTAGCCAAATTTTTTTAGGATTTGGATGTGTTATCTGGTTTCTTATTGTGTGAATAGCGATGTATAGAATGAAAAGTATGTTGGTACCTATCAGGGTGTCATTTGTCGTTTGGTAACTTGGTGGTTCAAACGCGGGTGGAACGATCACTATCAGATACGAAAACACCATCACAAAAAATAGGGCTGTATAGGTAATATTCCAGAGCAATCGGGTATTTTTTGTTGGTTTCTTCTGGAAGTAGTATGTAGCTGCGAGGAAAGCAAACGCATAAGCTTGGGTTAAAATCTGAAGCCAACTCAGTTCTTGAGCAAACCCAAATGTTTCGAAGACCAAAGCGCACCCCATTAGGATGTAGGAAACACCTAAGAAGGCAAACCCGAAAGGCAATCCCAGGTATTTTCTCTCGCCTGTGAGCTGGTATGGTTTTATCATGAACCGAAGTAGAATAAAGCAAAGTATAGCGGAGACTAAGTCTGCAAAGAAAAAACTCAGGTTGGTCATGTAGGTATTTTAAGGTTTATTGTTTATGTCTCTTTCGATTCAGGTTACCAAAAAAGAAAAATAAAAAACCTTAATAAATCTTGATACAAAAAAAAATCCGAGCTACAGGGAGTACGATCTACCCAAAAAGAAAATTCGGAAGAGAGAGGGGGTAAAGGGAATCTTATGGATGCACACTACACATCTATTCAGCTTCTCATTTGCTGCCGGAAGATAAAACCCACGTTTCTTCTTGCTCGAACATAGTTGAGTTGCGCTTTTGTTTTGGGTCGATGGATTTTTTGGTTATCATTGCTTGTTATGAATACGGAACCGCCGTTTTGCAGGTGCTCTTTTACTTGGCAGAAATCGACCTGCTCAGCTTCTTGAACTGATACGTCTTGGCTTTCGTTATTGACTAAGAGCAGCACTTGATACATCGAGGGCTTGCTTGATTTCTTTTCAGCGGCATTCATCAAAAGCTTTTCTTCCTAAAGTGTTTGAGAGCAATATCACTATCTCTGCGAAAAATGTTTAAAGCTATGTGACTGCTATCGCGCTACTACAAATCAGATTTTTCCCATAATAAAAACGGGTATTTTGGGGTCAGATAGCGTTTTTACGATTAAATCAGGCTTTGCTTTTTCGAGTTCTTCACTGTTGTAGACTCCTGTTGTAACTGCGATACAACTCATACCCGCAGCCTTCGCTGCTTTCACGCCAAAGATGGAATCCTCAAAAACAACGCAACGCTCAGGTTTGGTGTTTAGGGCTTCGGCGGTTTTTAGGAATATCTCAGGGTCAGGCTTAGAACGTGTAACGCGGTCGCCTGTCATCACCACCTCAAAACAGTCCTCCATGTCCTTGACTTTTAACAGGTGCCCTATAACGGTACGGTTATTCATAGAAGCCAACGCCACCTTGACTTTGCCCTGCAAAGCTGCAAGCAACTCATGTGCACCGCCAAAAAGCTGGATTTCATTGGCTAATTCGATTTGTATTTCGCTTTTACGTGCTACAAGCAGTTTGACTAGCTGTTCATCTACTGCACGGTTTTGTGAGCGTAGAATGTCTCGGAAGGTATCTGAGGCGCCAATGCCGATTCGCCGCTCAATATACTCGGTGGTTACGTCTAAGCCGTTCTCTTTTAGCGCC
This sequence comes from Candidatus Bathyarchaeota archaeon, assembly GCA_023488835.1. The sequence continues at coordinate 13,594 of JAMDCS010000138.1, read as the reverse complement.
CGATGAAAAGAGACAACGATGGCGTGGCGGGTATCGGCGAGTGTTCCATCCCAATCAAAGATGGCAGCGTCAAACATATCGGTCTAAGTCAGGCTTAGTTTTTCTCTGATGGTTTGGCTCTTTTTGGTGGCTTCTTCGATAGCTCGTATCATGGCGGGGCGGATTTGGCTTTGTTCAATTTGGTAGATGGCTTCGATGGTGGTTCCGCCGGGGGTGGTGGTCATGTCTTTGATGTGTGATGGTTCCTCATGTAGGTCGGTGACGAGTTTGGCTGTGCCTAGCATGGATTGTGCGGCGCAGTTTAGGGCTATGTTTCTGGGTAACCCTACTTTTAGGCCTGCATAAGTGAGGGCTTCGATTAGTATGCTGATGTATCCGGGTCCGCTGCCGCTGACTGCGGTGATGGCGTCCATGTATTTTTCGTTTACTTCGTCACAGATGCCCATGGTGTTTAGCAGTTCTTTGACTGTTTCTTTATCCTCGTTAGTGACGTTTTCGCTACAACAATAAGCGGTATAGGCTGCTTGGACCATGACGCATAGGTTAGGCATGATTCGAACAATTTTTGCCTCGATTGGTGAGTTTTTTGAGAGAAAACTTAGAGGTACGGTGGCGGCGGCGGATATGACGAGTTTGCCTTTGATTTCCTTGCTGATTTCTTTTAGGACTTTGGATACGTCACCGGGTTTAACGATTATGAATACGATGTCGGCATCTGCGGCAGCTTTACAGTTGTTGGTGTCTGTTTTAACGCCAAGCATCTCGAACTCTTTTAGTTTGTCTGTTTGGATGTCAACCGCTGTTATGGATGCGGCTGGGATTTTGCCTTTGACGAGGCTTTTGATTATGGCTCCGCCCATCATGCCGGTGCCGATGACTGTGATTTTGCCGATCATTTGTATTCACTGTTGCTTTGTAGATGGGTTAGGCTTTGCTCTTTAAACTTTCGTAATCAAGCAAACACCTAGGCATAATATTCTTCGATTCCTTGCATAGTTTGGTGTGGTAAAAGGACAAATTATGTTGCTGTTAAGTCCTTGAGGGTTTTATGCATATCCGTTGCTGTTGCGTTTGTCTTTACGCCTCTTGGATTGAAGTGTGTAGGCGTAGCGGTGAAGCCTGCTTTTTGGAGTGTTTCAAGAAAAACTTTGTTTGATGGTGCTGGTAAGTTGTCTTTGCCGCTTAGCTTGTCTATGACGAAGTAGGTTGCGGGCATGTTGGCTTCATTCTTGATGTTTGTGAGTAGCTTGTTGATTTTAGCGTTGTTCCTAAGTGGCACAGTCTGGTTCTCAGCCATTATCCGCTCCACAAAACCCTGATCAGCGATCGGTCCAGTCCACAAGGGTCCCGTGTAATCCATTTTGGCGCCGCATTCGTGGCATGTTGGGCACCCGAAAGGTTGATAGACGATTTCTCGGTGCATGCAGTTGAAGCAATGCATTATATATCCCGTGAACTTGAGGCTTTCGTCGGCTTTTTTGGCGCCATAGCCGATTTGGGCGTAAACTCGGATGTAGTGGTCGCTGCTGTGGCTGAATAGGATTTGGATGCCGACATCGTATTGTGCCGCGGTTTTGGCCATGCACCCCGCTAGGAGGCGGACGGCTACTTCATGGCAGTATTCGGTGCGGATGGGTTTGCCGCCGTATTTGCGTAGGCAAGCTTTAGCATGAACGCCACAGAGCGGGGCTAAATCGGTGGCTGTTGCAGCAATCAACCCTTTATTTTTCAAAGCCCTGAAAGCTGAATCCAAATAGGGCACAGGAGTCCCGAACGGGTCAAGGTCAATAATGTCAAAACGCTTCTTAGGCGAAGCATTGCTGCTCATTAAGCGGTTGGCGTCACCGTATTTGATTGTGATTTTGTCTTGAAGATTGTTAAGTTCTATGTTGTGTTGAGCTAATTCGTAGGCATGATGGTTTATGTCACTAGCCATCACATGCGTGACGCCGTCGACTTCAAGGGCGTAACGTATTCCTCTTATGCCTTGGCTGGTCAGCGGTTCGCAGATACCTACCTCATGAGCTACCATTTTTTGATAAGTCCTAAACACTAAAACTGAGAGGTCGCGGTTGAATTCCATGACTGGGTTGTAGAAAACTGGCGCTTTTGAAGGCGCGTAGTCGCTGGGGACCACTCCATAGGCTTTGAGGTCTGGAACTAGGATTTGGGCTTTGCCTTCTTTTATAGTGACACTGGGGAAGTCTGCGGTGTAAGGAATTTTTTCCGTCATATTGGTGCTCCAGAGGTAGGCTATGGATAGAGTGCTATTGCTTAAAAATCTTCAAGATGCAGGTTTTTAAATGTGCGTAAATGACGTGACATCCACAGCAATAAACCGGAAAAGTGCTGATTATGTATTATGAAGTCTCGGTTGCTAGTTTTCTCTGGTTTGGCTTTATCGGTCGTTTTTGCAGCGATATCTATTGCATGTGCACTTCCAGATGCATCCGCCTCAACAGCCATATCTAATTTTCCGGTGTTGCCTGTGTCGATTATTGTTGCTGCTGAAGCGTTTTTGGTGGTGGCAATAAAGTTGACAATCGGGAAAAGCACCCCCTAAGCTTGAGCAAGCGCAAGAATTTTAGGTGCATTTCGATTTCTCTTTGTTAGATATCCTTTGAAGAAACGTATTTTCTTAGTCACAGGTGCACCGGGCACTGGTAAAACCACTGTTCTATCCAAAACCGTTGAAGCCCTTAAGAATCATGGCATAAGTGTGGGCGGGATGATTAGCCGTGAAGCTCGCGATGGCTGTGCCCGCATGGGATTTGAAGTAATCGACACAAGTAGTAGCAAGCATGGTTGGTTGGCGCATGTTGACCAGAAAACAGGGCCGCAAGTAGGAAAATACCGCGTTAACCTATCAGACCTTGAGCGGATAGGCGTAAAAGCAATCACAGAAGCCACCAGAAAATTTGACATTGTCGTGATTGATGAAATTGGGCCAATGGAGCTTTTCTCACCGAAGTTCAAGGAAGCGGCAATTGAGGCGCTGGATGGCAGTAAGGTGGTGTTGGCGGTTGTGCATGCAAAAGCCAAAGACTCTTAATCGAGAAAGCAAAACACATGCCAGACGCCCAACTGTACACGGTAACCCTTGGTAATCGCGTGGGGTTGCCTGCTTTGTTGGTGCAGCAGATTCTAAGCGGCAATTAGACTAAGTTATGTGAGTTTTTATTTTTTCTCTGCATAGCGCCACATACACATAAACAAGAATCCAACATAGACCAACATAGCGCATGTGGGTAAAATGGAACATTACACATAAAAACAGGCGCAGAAAAGCAACCCAAACACAAAACAGAACTTGCCGCACAAGCAGACATGTGCAGAACTACGGCGTACTCCGCCTCTATAAAGCAAAAAAAGATTAGCCGTGAACCGAACTGCTTGCAGAATCAAAATGCAACCAGCTGCTCCCTTTTGCCAATGCTGCTACAAAAACGGGCGCTTTTACCTAGGCGGCTGGTTGTTGTTGAAACAAGGCACTTTTACAGCAACTTCTAAACTAGAAAATCACAAACCAAACGAGAAATAGTTGCTGAAAAAAGAAACAAAAAATTAGGTGCCCAAAAGGGCAGAAAGAGGCTTTTACTTTACTTTATAGTCGCCTTCATCTACTACTTCGGGTCCAGCGCCGCTTCCGCCGCCCATGTTTTCGCCGCCAGTTGGGCCTGCTTCAGGCCCGGGTCCGGCTGCGCCTGGCTGTGGACCAGCTTGGCCTTGGGCTTGTTGCTGTTTGGCTGCTTCTGCTGCGGCTTGCTGATAGATTTTGGTTCCGATGTCTTGGAGAATCTTTTGTAGGGCCTCAGTCTTGGTTTTGACTACTGCCATGTCGTTGGCTGCGAGTGCGTTTTTGAGTTCGGTTACTGCTGCATCGACTTTGGTGGTGTCTTCTGCGCTGATTTTACCTGTGAGGTCTTGTTTTGTGCGTTCAGCGGTGTATAGAAGGCTGTCTGCGGTGTTGCGTATTTCGGCTTCTTCTTTCTTTTTGCGGTCTTGCTCTTGGAATTGCTCTGCTTCTCGGATTAGGCGCTCTTTTTCCTCTGAGGATAACTTTGTCGATGCGCTGATGGTGATTTTGTTTTGTTTGCCTGTGCCGCGGTCTTTGGCGGTTACGTTTAGGATGCCGTTAGCGTCGATGTCGAAGGTGACCTCTATTTGTGGTACGCCTCGGGGTGATGGTGGAATGTCCATGAGGTTGAATTCGCCCAGTGAGACGTTGTCCGATGCCATAGCACGTTCGCCTTGGAGTACGTGGATGGTGACTGCGTTCTGGAAGTCCTGTGCTGTGCTGAAGACTTGGCTACGTTTAGTGGGTATGGTGGTGTTTTTGTCCATGACTTTAGTCATGACGCCGCCCAAGGTTTCGACACCTAAGCTTAGGGGTGTAACGTCGAGCAGTAGGAGGTCTTTGACTTCGCCTGTGACGACACCTGCTTGAATGGCTGCACCAATTGCAACTGATTCCATGGGGTCAATACCGCGTTCGGGTGCTTTGCCGAGTAATTGCTCAACGAAGTGTTGTACTAGGGGCATTCTGGTCATGCCGCCGATTAGGATGACTTTGTCAACTTGCTGTGGAGTTAGTTTGGCGTCCTCTAGGGCTTTTAGGAGTGTGGGTCTTGTGCGTTCAACGATTGGCTGTGCGAGGGCTTCAAGTTTGGTTCTGGTTAAGGTCATGTGCAGGTGTTTAGGTCCTGAGGCGTCTGCAGTTAGGAAAGGCAAGTCGATATCTGTGCTCATCAACGTTGAGAGTTCGATTTTGGCTTTCTCTGCGCCATCTTTTAGTCTTGACATGGCCATGCGATCCCCTGAGACATCAACACCAGTTTGGCGCTTGAACTCCTCAATGAGGTAGGTCATGATTGCTCTATCAACATCAGTTCCACCAAGCTGTGTGTCGCCTGAGGTGGCGAGTACTTCGAAGACTCCTTTACCGAAGTCCATTAAGGTAACATCGTGGGTACCGCCGCCGAAGCTGAAGACGAGAATCTTCATTTCTTGTTGCAATTTGTCGATGCCGTATGCGAGGCATGCAGCAGTGGGTTCGTTTACGATACGCATAACTTGGAACCCTGCAATTTCACCTGCATCTTTAGTTGCCTGTCTTTGGTTGTCGTTAAAGTGAGCCGGGACAGTAATTACTGCTTGGTTTATGGTTGCGCCCAGATAGGTTTCAGCGTCTTTCTTAATCTTCTGTAAAATGAACGCGCTGATTTGTTGTGGTGTGTATTCTTTACCGTAGATTTGGGCTTTGTAGTCGCTGCCCATCTTGCGTTTGATTTCAAAGATGGTGCCCTCGTTGTTGGTGGTTGCCTGGCGCTTCGCAGGTTCACCGACTAAGAGTTGCCCATCTTTGGTGAAGGCCACAACGGATGGGAACATTTTGCCTGCCATAGTGGGTCCTTCCGCGCTGGGGATGACTGATGCATGTCCAGCTTCAAAGATGGCTGCGGCTGAATTGGTTGTACCTAAGTCAATACCTAGGACTTTTTGGTTGTTTTTTGGTGTACTCAATTTATTTTTTCCTCCAACTTGTTATTTCTATTTTGTTTGTTACTTTGATGGTTTAGCTACCCGAACGATTGCTGGGCGTAGGACTTTTTTCCGCATCAGGTAGCCCTTGCGGATTTCCTCAATAACTGTGCACTCTTTTACGTCGTCGCGGCATTCAGCGGCGATTGCATCGTGGCGACAGGGGTCAAAAACTTTACTCACTGTATCTTCTATTGCACAGACTCCTTCTTGCTCAAGAACCTTTCTGAGCTTCTTAAGAGTCATCTCTACACCCTCGATTAGTGCTTGCTGTGGATTTTCTGCTTTTTTGGCAACTTTTACTGCCAACTCTAACTCGTCAACAACATCCAGTAGCTCGGTTATGATGCGTTCGCTGCCGTAGAGGCGGATTTGCTCGGTTTCGCGGTCGAAGCGTTTTTTGATGTTTTCGTAGTCCGCTTGCAAGTACTGTAGCCTTGTGAGGTAGTCTTGGGAGCGCCGTTTTTCGGATTCAAGGAGCTTCTCAAAGTCCTCTATTGTATTCTCTGGTTTTGTGGGGGTTTCTGTTTGCGGTTTGGTTTCTGTTTGTTCTACGGGGGTTGGTTCTTTGTTTTCTGCTGCCATAATGGATTACCTTTGTTTTATGATACGTATTTTTTCATTTTTGGGTCAGTGGGTGCGTTTGGGTCAATTGCGGCGGCTACTTTGTCTTCTTCGTCTTCATCGTCTATTGCTTGTGTTGGGCCTTTTTTTACGATTTGGTGGCTTGGGGCGATGGCGAGGTGGGTTTGCTCGACGAGTTTTTTGAATATAATTTCTGCGACTTGGTCTCCGACGGCTTCTTCTTTTAGTTCTGCGTTGAAGAAGTGTTTCTTGAAGGACTCGACGATGTCTGCTTTGTTCATGGTGACGGTTGTGTTGGTTGTTGTGTCGTTCCAGGCTTGCCACATGAGTTTGTGTCCGAGTTCGATGAGGATGTTGACCATTGTGGTGTAGTCTATGTCGTAGGGTTCGTCTCCGCTTAGGAAGCGTCCCTTGGTTAGTAGGATTTTTTTGTCGTTTTCTGGGGTGACTGTTAAACTTCTACGCATTTGTTCACCAGTGTATGTGTGAAGCTGCACCGCTTCACCTAATGCACACCTGTGCTTGCGTGCTTATAAGCGTTATCCCAAAAACAGCCCAAAACACAGCATAAAACAACAGAACCCCACAACTAATAAACCTAATCAATTAAAACAACAACAATCAAGCAAGCAACAAACCGACGCATACACAACTCGTCTAACCTTCAACAAAAAGAGAGGCACTATCAATAACAATCATATCATCCAAGATATCAATCCGGCAAGTAAACACATATTTAGCGCCCAAAACAAGCTCATCATAAAGAGTACCATTATTTATAATATAGAGAATCTTACCGCCCTCAAGAGAAACCGTATAGTCGGCGGGGTGACTATCAGTAACTGGACCCTTTGAAGTGACAATGCCTGACTCCGAATCAGGAATGGTGCCATTAGCAATTGCGTCTGAAGCAACCCACGCAACAAACCCTAACGCTATAAGCGTAAGAGCCAACGAGACAACAATGATCTTCTTAAACGCATCCATGCAGAATCACCTCTCTAAAAGGAGCAGGGCTACTATAAAAACAAACACTAAAAGAAAAGAAGCTTAATGCTTCAACTGCTTCTTTACTGCTTTTTCAGCTGCTGCGACGGTTTCTGCGAGTTTGTCGCATTTTGTTCCGCCGCCTTGGGCAAAGTTGGGTCTTCCACCGCCTCCGCCCCCCATAATCGGAGCGACCTCTTTGACGATGGCACCTGCGTTGACGCCTTTCTTGGTGGCTGCATCGCCTGCCATAATCAATAGGCGGCAGGTTTTGCCGTCAGCGCCATAGTAGAGGGTGATGGTTGCGTCGTTGTGTTTGATGACTTCTGTGGCGGTTTGGACCATGCGGTTGACGTCGGTGACTTCGTCGAAGTCGCGTTTTACGATGGCGACGCCTTCAACTTCAATGGCTTGTGCCGCATCTGTTTGGCTGACTGTTGCGCTTTCTTTCTCAGCGAGCTCCTTGATTAAACGGCGCTTCTCCTGCTGGAGGTCCTTGTAGTCTTTCATGACTTTCTCAGCGGTCTTATCCAGCTTATCCAATGGCGCGTTAAGAACTTCAGAGACTTTACCTAGCAATGCCTCTTGGTCCTGTACAGCTTTAAGCGCTTTTAGCCCGACTGCGTAGCCTAAGCGTTCAACGCCGTCCTGCACACGTTCAGTGTAGACGATTTTGACGAAGCCAACTTCGCCGGTGCTAGCAAGGTGAGTGCCTGCGCATGCTTCAACATCCCAATCGCCAGTTTTAACAACTCGGATGTCTTTGCCTGGAACGGCGCCGCCCTGATAGAGACGGAAGCCATAGCGGGATTCTGCTTCGTTGCGTGGGTACCAAGTGGTTTCGACTTTCATGTTGGCTTGGATGGCTTGGTTGGCGCGTGTTTCGATTTGGAAGATTTCTTCTTGGCTTAGTCTGCGGTAGTGTGAGATGTCAAGGCGTGAGGTTTCCAGACCCTTTTGTGTGCCTGATTGCCAGACGTGTTCTCCTAGGACGCGGCGTGCAGCTCCGTTGATGAGGTGCGTGACTGTGTGGGATTTCATGAGTTGATAGCGTCTTTCCCAATCCAGAATGCCGTGCACTGTGCTGCCCTCTTTTAATGCGACTGGTTCCTTGAGCTTATGCACAATTACCTTACCAATTTTCTGAACATCAACCACTTCATAGCGGCTATTGTTAGCTATTATCCATCCTAAGTCGTTGGGTTGCCCTCCGCCTTCAGGATAGAAACAAGTACCATCCAAAACAACATAGACGCCGCCGATGACTTTGAGCACTTTAGCATCAAACTCACGCTTATACACGTCTGCGTAGTAGAGTGGCTCGGTTGCTGGAAGCTTCTCCGCTTCTGCCTCAAGGGCTTTTTCAGCTTTTGCCTCTTCTTGCTCTGCTGGTTTGGATGCTGCCATGTGACGTGCAGCAATTAATGCATAGAAGTTCTCGGGCACTTCGACGTCAACGCCTTCTTTTTCAGCCGCTTGCTTAACGATTTCTGGGGGTAAGCCGTGTGAATCGTAGAGTTCCGCAAGAGTTTCTGGGGCGATTTTGCCTGTGCCCTTAGATTTGAGGTCGGCTGCGATGCGTTTAACCATGCCTTCGCCGCGTTGGAGTGTGTCTTTAAATTTTTCTTCTTCGACTTTGAGCATTTCGATGATTTCATTCTGCATCTCTTTGAGGTGGGGGAAGGATGTTTCCCAATAGTTGCCTTGCATTTGGATGATTGTGAAGAGGTCGTCTGGGTTCATGTTTTGCTGGCGCATTAAACGGTAGACTCTACGGAATAAGAGCCGTGCGAGGTAACCTTCTTGGATGTTAGATGGAACAACGCCTTCAGAGAGCATGAAGCAGAGTGTTTTGGTGTGGTCTGCGATTGCCCATGCGTTCTCGATAGGAACCATTGTCTTTTCGAGTGTTGCGAGGTCGATGCCGGTTAATTCGGAGACGCGTCGGCGTGCAACCATACGGTTAGCGCGTTTATCGACGCTGACAAGGCCGGAGTATTTGGCGATTCGACTCAGGAAATCATTATCAACGTTTGTGATGCCTGCCATGGATAGGACTTTGCCCAGCATGTCACCGTAGATGGCTTGGAAGAGGCTTGGCACGCCCTGGCTAATCCAGGTAAATCGTTCAATACCATAACCTGTGTCGACTGTACGGATGGGTAACTCTATGAATTCATCACCAACCACCTTGTACTGCATAAAGACTAGAGTACCGACTTCGATGCCGCCCACGATACATTCCACTGCTGGGCCTGCATTTCCTCCGCCTACCCAGACGCTTTCCTTGTATGTTATTGCGTCGCTGGCTATACCGAGTTGTTCGGTGCAAAAGCGTTGGTGATATCGGACGGTGTCGTCTTTCCAGTACACTTCTTTATCGGTATAGTTGAATGCATGGGCGCCTCCCATTTCAAAGATGGTTAAGTGGCGGCCAAAAGTCGGGCCTGTGTTGGCTATGTCGGTTAATCTGATAGAGGGCTGGCTGATGACTAGTGGGTTGGCTGGTGGCGGTGAGATGCCCTCGGTTACGTAGGGCTGGAAGTCGATGATGCTGGCGTGGGTGAGGTAGATGTCTTTTCTCCACCTTGCCACAACGGGGTAGGGCTTTATGCGTGTATGCCCGTTCTGCTCGAAGAATGATAAGAAAGCTTCCCGCATTTCAGGGAGTGTGTACTTCTTTTTAGTGGCAGGGTTGCCAAGGAAATTGTAGCATCCGCATTCGTCGGAGCCGGATTCATTGCAGGTTTCCTGTTGCTGGTTTTGGGTCCAGAACCATTCGCCGCATTTAGGGCATTGCTTACGGAGAAATCCTTCTTGTTTGAAGAAGGGTAGCTCGTAGGCTTCTTTTGGAAAGCTTTTTTCAACCATGAAAGGTCATCTTTGCCGCTTTGTTTTGGGTTATTGTTGGAGGGTTTTATGGGTTTGTCTGATTTAAAGACTTTCAGTATAGAAAGCCGTGTTTAGCCCTTGTTTTTGTGGTAGCTGGTTTCTTATTTTAGAAGTTGTCGTAAAAGCGCCTTGTTTCAACAACAACCAGCCGCCTAGGCAAAAGCGCCCGTTTTTGTAGCAGCATTGGCAAAAGGGAGCAGCTGGTTGCATTTTGATTCTGCAAGCAGTTCGATCCTCAACTAAGCTGGGACCTACCTGCCTCAGAGGCACCTCCCCCTCCCTTATATAAAGCCAAAACGGTTAACGTTCTATTGGTTGATTTAAAATACCCCTTAATAGCTAACGCTGTCTTGACCCGATATGAAAACCAAACTCTTACTTGCAGCAGTCCTCTCGCTTATTGTTATTGCCACCCAAGGGGTCTATACCCTTAAGGCAGACAATTAAGAATGCCACCTATCCATAAGACGACAACTGGATGCATCAGTTTTTTCTTGTCCATACCGCCTAAGCGGCTTAGCCAGGTGCCGCTGAGAACGCGTTGAAGTAACATACAACCCTAACCCAATTGCCCGTGGCACAGATGTTTCTGTTTTTTTGAGGTCAGTGTATTTGTTGCTGCATTTCTCGCATCGATATCCTTGATTTTTGCCCATGGATTTGAGGCGTTTGCTACAGTTGGGGCATAGGGGGTTTTGGGTTTGGGTTTGTTGGGTTAGTTTGAGGGTTTTGATTTTTTCGAGGTTGATGGTAAGGGGCTTGGTTTCCGTTGCCTTATGCGTAGCGCCGGTGACTTGGATTTCGTCGCCGACTTTTAGTTCTCGGGCGATTTTGTTTAGGTCACCTGTGGGTTCATAGGCTGCGCAATCAACTTCTGCCGTAGCGTCTTTTATGGAGAAAATCACGTGTCGGACGGGAACGAGATGGGTCGGTTTTGAAACAGTGCCCTTGACGATGACTGAGCAGAACGGTTCCACCTGGCTTAATTGTGTAACGGGTTTTAGGTGTGCATCTGTGCCCTGATTACTACGGAAAACAACCCAGCGCTCAACCGGTTCCAACGTCTTAACGATGTCAAATGCTTTTTTGACGATTTCTGGTGTTTCACCGCGGATGCCAAATAGAATCGGGTCAGGGCCTCGGGGTGTAATTATGACTCTGCCCTTCTCTGTGTCCACATTGTTATAAGTGTAGGGCTGGGTTTGCTTATCCATCTCAAAAATCGACGCCTCATCCACGCGCCGCTTCGTACCCAAATTCTCAGGCGTGCGGTAAGCGATCAACTCGTAGGTGTGGTCGCAGTTGAGGGTTTCGCCGATGGCTGCGAGTGCTCCGATTATGCCTCGGCAGGTGTTGTATCCGAGGGCTTCGGCGTGGAATTTTTTGATAAGTGCCATGGCTTCTTCGAGTGTTACTATGGTTGTTTCAGCCCTCTTTGAAAAAGCTGTGAGTTCCTCAGGGATGTCTGCTGAGGTGAAGAAAACTATGCCGGGGTCAGTGCCTTTTTCATCAACCCTTGAGTGTTTTTCCCAAAGTTCAATAGATGTATCTTTGATTTGTTGTTCAAACTCTGGGTCATAGGTGAATCTTAGGCATAGGGCGCCGTTGCCGCGAGTTTTCCAGGGCACGTTTGGGTTGAGCCGAATTAAACCAGGATAATCAATGTAAGTTACGTTGAATTTTTTGAGTGCCTCTAATAGAACTGCGGTTAGGTATGTGGTGCAGCCTCCCTTGGTGGAGTCAGTGTCGTCTAAGCCGATGTGCATAGTTGCTTGTGTAGTCAAGGGATACAGCCTCAAGTAAAAATAGAGAAGAGGATTGAAGGTAAAAAATATTGTTAAGGCGAACCGTATCTAAGCAAGTACAGGTACGGGTTCATATTCTATGATGCCGTGTTTTTCTTCGGCTTTCTGAATTGGAAACATAACGGGGACTTTATCGGAAACTATCATGGTTAATTTTGAGTTAATTTTACCTATCTCGTCTATGCGGTTAGTGATGATGTGCTTAAGTTCATCCATATCCTCCGCTGCAATGTTAGCTATAATGTCATAGACGCCCCATAGTTTGTAGGCTTCCTCTACGCCATCTAACTCTTTGAGTGCTCTAAGAACCTGATTTTCCGCTCCGATCTCAGTATTCAAAAGGACATATGCTGTTGGCATAACTTTTCTCTCCATAATTTGTTGGGCGGTTGGTTCAGAGGTAAGGATGCTCTGTGTGTAAGGGGAACACAAAAAGTTTCAAATGTTCTCCAAACCTCCTACACCAACCAATTAAAAATCTAGTGCATCCTCTAACTGATGCCGCTTCACTTTGCATTTTTGGGGTATGCAAGGTTGTCTGCACTTAAGTCACCTAATTGGATGCACAGGTGATTAGTTCAGCCTAAAAAATTTAAAATTATGTGATTGTATCGATACAGTCACAACCGCTAACTTGCTATGCTGCTTATATTGCTTAGATTACGCATTTAGCGTAGTGTTCTTTTGCATGTTTGTTTAATTCGTTTGCGTTTTCGAAGTCTTCGCCGCACCATGGGCACTTGAATTTGTACTCTACCTGCATATTCATCTAATAAATCACTACTCTTTTTCGGTTAAAAGAATGTGTGAGTAACTAAAAATACAACAATAAGCGATTGGAAAAGAGGGGGATGGTTTACTTGTCTTCTACGACAATCATGGTGAGTGTCGAGCGGACTTTGTCTAGTCTGCGGATGCGCCAAGTTACGATTTCTTTGAGTTTATCCATCGTTTCTGCTTTAACTCTTGCTACGATGTCATAAACGCCATAGACTGCTGATGCTTCCTCAACGCCTTCAACCTTCTTCAGCTCTTTTAGAACGTCAGATTCAGAGCCTATCTCGGTATTTATCAACACAAACGCTGTTGGCATATCGATCCTCTGATTAAAGATTAAGTGCAGTCACATTAAAAATGTTTCCTCTGAACAAACAAGCAAGCGCCTACACATATTAACCTAAACAAATGTCCAAACGTCTATGCAGGCGGATTTTCGTTTAGCTGCTGCTTATTTTGACGCATAATCTTGATTCCAGCCCATTGCAAAGCAACATAGGATATAATCAGACGGAACCATAAGTTAACTACTCTTGTCAACAACGCCACCGCCACAGCAATAGAAGCATCTATGCCCAATGTGTTGAGCGTTACTGTCATTATTAGTTCTGGAAAACCAAAAAATGCTACACCAGCCGTCTGCAACACCCCAGTGAGTGTGAAAACGATGAATATAGCATCTACGCGCAATGGTTGCCCCAGAGCCGCAAATGTCAAAAAGAACACCGAGACCTCAAGAACAAAACTTGTTACCGAATAAACAAACGGCACGATTAAAGCTGTTGGCTTGGCTCTTAATTGTGCCACGCCGCCATGGAAGTTACCCAGTAACCCCTCAGCTTTGGAGAGGAAGCCCTCTGAGTTCCAGCTTTTCCGGAAAAACCGCGCCACCTTAACTGCCCAGCCCAGAAGCGTCTTGGTAGCGGTGGGCTTGAGGCTAACATAATAAACAATACCTAACGTTGTAATCGAGAGCGCCAACACAAGACCAATCGCAAAGCCTTCCT
>JAMDCS010000057.1:488-18672 GCA_023488835.1 Candidatus Bathyarchaeota archaeon | reverse complement strand
ATTAGGTCATTAAAATTTAGAAAATAGGTTTAGGAAAAAAGGTTGGATTAATGCAGGTGGACTAGTTCGATTCGGCGTTTGCCCCTAGACATCGATGAAGTGCGAACTTTGCCGCTTACCTCAAGCTTTAAGAGCAATTCGTTGAAGTCTTTGAACCCTAAATCTTCATACTCGTCTTTAAGCTGGTCAAAGAGGTCGTCGTCTGTGAGGTCGCCTTTCTTAGTTAAAACTTCCAATAGGTAAAAGTAGGCTGGGCGTGTTTTCCAAGTTTTTATCTGCGGCATAAGCGTTCCTTCCTATGCAACTGGGGTTGCTGGCTTTTGTACTTGTCGGATTTGCTGCATGAAGCTCTTGTACCATTTCTCCATGTCAGGCGTAATTGACGGACCCATCTCTTTTAAGGCATCTTGGAAATCTTTCATGGTAACTTCTGTTGAGCTCACGTTCTTTCGCAGTGCGTGCATTGCAGCTTCTCGGCATAGGGATTCGATGTCAGCGCCAGAGTAGTACTTAGTCGTTACTGTCAACTGGTTTAAGTCCACGTCTTTGCTAATCGGCATACCCTTCGTGTAGATTTTGAGGATTTGCAAACGGCTTTTCTCGTCAGGCTCAGGCACATAGATTAATCGGTCAAACCTTCCGGGACGCAGAACCGCAGAATCAACCATGTCAGGGCGGTTAGTAGCAGCGATAACTACGATGTCTTGTAACGTTGTTATGCCATCCATCTCGGTGAGCAGTTGGCTTATGACGCGTTCCGAAACGCCACTGTCAGACATGCCCATACCTCGTCTAGGCGTAAGAGAGTCGATTTCGTCGAGGAATACCACTGCAGGCGCCGCCATGCGGGCTTTGCGGAAGACTTCGCGTATGGCTTTTTCTGATTCGCCAACCCATTTGCTAAATACTTCGGGTCCCTTGATGGATATGAAGTTGGCTTCGCTTTCCGTCGCTACAGCGCGTGCCAACAGGGTTTTGCCGCAGCCAGGTGGACCATAGAGCAAGATGCCTTTGGGCGGTCTAATTCCAAGCTTGGTGAAGATTTCAGGGCTCTTTATCGGCCACTCCACAGCTTCGATAAGGTGCTGTTTTACGTCGTCAAGTCCGCCGGCATCATCCCAGTGGACTGTTGTAACTTCAATGTAGACTTCTCGCATAGCGGTAGGTGTGACTTCTTTGTATGCGCCAAGGAAATCGTCCATTTTAACCTCCATTTTCTCCAGCACTGCGGGCGGGATGCGTTCTTCTTCAAGGTTAATCTGCGGCAGGTATCTGCGGAGTGCTTTCATGGCGGTTTCTCTGCCCAGCGCGGACAGGTCGGCGCCTGTGTAGCCGTGAGTCATTCCTGAGAGCTTGGGAAGGTCAACATCTTCAGCCAGCGGCATACCGCGTGTGTGAATTTGAAGGACTTCGTAACGTCCTTTCTTGTCTGGAACGCCGATTTCTATTTCGCGGTCGAATCTTCCGGGTCGGCGCAAGGCTGGGTCAAGTGCTCCCGGGCGGTTGGTTGCGCCTATAACTATGACGTTTCCTCTGCCTGATAAGCCATCCATCAATGCAAGGAGCTGGGCAACGACGCGTCTTTCCACTTCACCTGTGACTTCTTCACGTTTGGGCGCTATGGCGTCAAGTTCATCGACAAATATTATGCTTGGAGCGTTCTGTTGGGCTTGCTGGAAAATCTCGCGAAGCCGTGCTTCGGATTCTCCGTAGAATTTACTCATGATTTCTGGTCCGTTGATGGAGTAAAAGTTGGCTTCTGACTCGTTAGCAACTGCCCGAGCAAGGAGGGTTTTTCCGCAGCCAGGTGGACCATGAAGCAGTACGCCTTTTGGCGGTTCAATTCCTAGACGTTGGAAGAGTTCAGGGTGCCGAAGAGGCAACTCGACCATCTCGCGGACACGCTGGATTTCTGTGTGCAGTCCTCCGATGTCTTCATAGTTCGTTCTCGGTAAACCTTTGCCTTCAGGTGCTGGCTCGTTTAGGATGGTTAACCTGGTTTCGGTTGTTACTTTTATGATGCCGTGTGGGCGTGTTTTTGAAACTGTGAATGGAATAGCGTGTCCTAGCATCATGACTAGGGTTGTGTCGCCTTCGACTAGGGTGCGTTCCATGAGGCGGTTTTTAACGAAGTTCGTGAAGTCCTCGTCTACGTTGAGGCGCATGTCTACGGGTGCAAGTGTTATGGATAGTGCTGTTTTTACTTTTGCGGGGCGTATAACTACGTATTCGTTTATGGCTACGCCGCTGTTTTTGCGGGTGAAGCCGTCGATGCGGATTATGTCGCGGTTTTGGTCCTCGCTGTATGCAGGCCAAGCAATGGCGCTTGTGGTGCGTTTGTTTACAATTTCAATTACGTCTCCAGCGCTTATGCCTAGTTTCTGCATGGTTCGCTGGTCAATGCGGGCGATTCCTCTGCCGACATCTCTTTGCCGTGCGTCTCCAACGCGTAGTTGTACTTCGCTCATGAAGAATTTCTCCTAAATAATCCTGATTTGCTGTTTTAGGGATGTGTGTTTGAAAAAGCGGTTATTCCTATATAAACTTTAAAGTGTAAGAATATAGACTTTCAAGCCAACATTAAGAGGAAAAGTATGGGATTATTGGCTTAATCGCGGCTTGTTCGGCGTACTTGAAAGGTTTGGGCTTGGCTGACGCCTGGGATTTTTGCGAGTTTTTCTTCGAATTCATCAACCAGTCCTGATTTATCTTCTGGGTATTTTATTTGAACAAGTAGGGCTACGAGTCCAAAAGCTACGGGTTCTTCACCGTATCCTTCAATTGCTGCGAATTCGGGCAAAATGGCTTTAATTTGAGCTTTAAGACCATCAAAACTCGGAACTATGTCTTCTGGAAAAACCTTGTATGTTACAAGTACACTGCCCATGCTGATTCGCCTTTTATGGTCCGCTGAAACCGCATTTGGGGCATTTGTAGAGACGACCGAATTTGCGGCATTTCCCATCTCGTTTAATCTGGATTTCACCGCAGTTTGGGCACAGGAACTTTGTAGATTCACTGCCTGGCGGGATTGGTTTTCCGCAACTTGTACATGTGACTAAGGACAACTTTTCTGACATGAACTAAACACTTCTGTGCCGTCATAATTGTAAGGGTTCCTTATATCTGCTATGCTAAAAAATTTGGTTTAACTACTGTGAAATGCAGATTAGGTCCTTTTTGTTGTTTTCTGAGTTTTTACAGCTCGCTAGACTAATTATTGCTTACACTCTAGCTGCTCGGAAAAATCTATAGCCCCCTTATATAAAGCAAGATTAGGTTTGCTAGTAAAAGCTTGTGCTCTCTGTGACCTATCCCCCTCTATTTATAGTGTCTCAGTTTTTGGTTGTATTTCACATAAGGCTGTTTTTTGTTAAGGCTGGTTATTTGACTATTGATTTGATGGTGGTTATTTGTGTGAATTTTTGATTTATTCTGCACCTGAGGATGTTATTTGGCAGGTTTCTACGGAAAGACCTATAAGCCCGTTATAACACTATATCAGAATATTAGAATGTTTGGTGTTTGAAGCGGTAAATTCCAAAAAAACAACCAACAAAACCACGTATCAAAACTGTTTCACATTTGTTTCAGCCAACTCCTATACCGCTCCAAAGCCATAGTAATATCAAAAATGGAGGAACAAAAAAATGAAAACATGGAAAATATTAACAATTTCGATTGCCGCTTTTGCGGTAGTCGCAGCCTTCTTGGCTTCAACTGTCTACGCCATGGGGCCGTTCGGCTTCAACGGAATCGGAGGTTATGGCGGCATGATGGGCGGATACGGTGGAGGAATGATGGGAGGCTACGGGTATGGATACGGAAATAGCCCATACAATCCAGCATACCCAACACAACCTGGCGTAAGCGGACCAACAACACAGTACTACCAACCAGTGTACCCCTACCAGTTCGGAGGCATGATGGGAGGATTTGGCCGCGGTTACGGCTTTGGCGGAATGATGCGCGGCTACGGATACACAGCACCCTACGCCTACAACGGAGCACCGCTAAACATCACCACTGCAGAAACTATCGCCAAAAACTATGTTGCTTCAATTGGCAACCCCGACCTAACCGTCAAACAGATAGAAGAATACCAAGCCAACTATTATGTCCAAGTTAACGAGAAAAGCACAGGCAACGGAGCATTCGAACTATTAATCAACAAGTACACAGGCAGCATCTACCCCGAAATGGGACCCAACATGATGTGGAACACCAAATACGGCATGATGAGAAGCGGCATCTTAGGCGGAATCTACGGAACACCAACCGCAACACTACCAGTAACTACAACTCAAGCAACAACTAACGCACAGCAATACCTGACCAGCTATCTGCCAGGAACTACAACAGACGACCTAACAACGTTCTACGGCTACTACACCATCGAAGTCCTCAACGGAACCACCCCATACGGAATGCTAAGCGTTAACGGCTACACTGGGCAAGTCTGGTACCACACCTGGCATGGAACCTTCATACAAGAACTGGAAGTAAGCTAAGCAGGGTTCCTGTAACCAAGTGTTTTTTTTTCTTTAGTTTTTTGTTAAATTGTAAGGTATAAATGGTGAGAAAATGTTAGAATACTCAAGTACGCGGGAAAAACTTATGTCCAAAACAGAATTCGACATGACCATCTACGAATTGCAAGCTGAGATTTCTAAAACGTTAGCTCACCCATTGCGACTGGCTATTCTACATAATTTAAAGGGCGGAGAAAAAACCGTCAACGAGCTCATCCAAACACTCGGCGCAAGCCAATCTAACATTTCCCAGCACTTAGCAATTTTGAGGCAAAGGCAAATCGTCAAAACCAGAAAAGACGGTTCAAACATCTACTATCGGGTAGCAAGCCCAAAGATTAGTCAAGCCTGCGACATGGTACGGGAAGTCTTATTGGAACAGCTCAGCCAAAAACAGGAAATGGCGAGAACTTACTCAAAATAAGGAGAGTTGGTTTTAAGATGTGTGGTTGTGGATGCAGTTGCGGTTCAAGCTCCGAAGACGAGAGAAATGAGGCGCAGCGAGAAGTGGTAATGCTTCCTTGCAAGTACTGTGGAGCTCTCTTTCAACAAACAGCGACATTTTGCCCAAACTGCGGAGCAAAAAGAACCACCTAAAGTAAAGGAGAACACCAAAATGCCCAATTTAAAGACCCTAACAGCCCTCATTTTTGCAACTTTCCTTTTAGCAGCTTTCGCTCTTCCCGTTTTCGCAGTAACCTACAATCCAGGAGTTACAACTGGACAGTATGTTAAATACGGTAACTTTGTGGGAACTGGACCAGGCTTTGAATCGTTCAGAGACTATGACTTTTTAACCCTAACAATTACGAATGTTGCTGGAAAAGAGGTTACCTTGTTTTCAACTGGGCAATTTAAGAATGGCACTGCTTTTCCCGGCACGACCTCGATTTGGAATGTTGAAACGGGAACAGAAAATGGAGTACCAAGCACTCTAGGAACCATAGTCGCCACAAACCTGAACGTGGGCGACCCAATACCGCCGCTGGAAACTTATACGGTCAACAGCACTGAAAACCGCCAATACTTGGGCGTTACTAGAAGCGTCAACATTCTAAGTGTCATAATATCCACGCCTGACTACAATTCAAGCCTTACATACGTTTACGATAAGGCTTCTGGAATGTTGTTAGAATCCACTTCGCAGACGACTGTTCAAGCTCAACCTGAACCAGTAACATCCGAATACTCCTACAGCATCACAGGAACAAACACATTCAGTTCAACCCCAACCAACCCAGCCCAAAACCCACCAACAATATACATTCTTGCCGCAATCATTACAATCATCATAGTGCTTGCAGTCGTTCTTCTCTTGCTGAGAAAAAGAATTTAGCTTCGGAAAAAAGTGCCTTGAAAACATTTTATTGCAATAAACCAGCACGTTTATGTCTTTCTTCCATTTCTTCATCGTAAGCTCCGTGAGGGTCAATTTTCTCGTTATGTTTGCTTTCTTGGGCTACCCTTTGAAAAACAGCCACAGCATCAAAAAAAGGCTTTATGATTATCTTGTTATCCTCCAGCCTAAATGTTACTTTGGAGCATGCTTCTATTTTTAGGGCTGTCCGCATGGCTTTAGGAATAACAACTTGTCCCTTCTTGCCAACTTTCACTTCTTTCTGCATTATCACCGCAAGTTATACAAGAATACGAATCTACTTTTAAAATTTAAGTCGTTTCGCAAACCTATTAAGAGGGTTTCTTGCCTATGTTATTCGTGGAATTGTTTGGGAGTAAACTTTAGAGACCTCATACCAAAAACTCAAGTTAAACTGGAAGACCTCGGCGGCAAAATCATCGCCATAGATGCATACAACGCCATCTACCAGTTCCTCTCCATCATCCGCCAACCCGACGGAACGCCACTCAAAGACAGCACAGGCAAAATCACCAGCCACCTAAGCGGACTCTTCTACCGCACAAGCAACCTAGTCGAAATGGGCATAAAACCCATCTACGTTTTCGACGGCATCCCACCAACACTGAAAGCGGCAGAAATTGAACGACGCAAACAAGTCAAAGTTGAAGCCGTCGCAAGCTACGCAAAAGCCGCGGCAAGTGGCGACACAGCCAAAATGCGAACGTTCGCTTCGATGGCAACAAGCATGAAAGATTACATGCAGGAGGACAGCCGAAGACTCCTTGATCTGTTGGGTTTGCCGTGGGTGCAGGCGCCAAGCGAAGGGGAAGCCCAAGCCGCACACATGACTAAACGGGGCGATGCGGATTACTGTGCAAGCCAAGACTATGACAGCCTGCTCTTTGGGGCTCCAAGGCTTCTGCGGAACGTTACCATTTCGGGTAGGCGAAAACTCCCCAGCAAGAACGTCTACATTGACATCGTTCCAGAAGTGGTTGAGCTCTCCAAAACCCTTAGCGAATGCAGTTTAACCTATGAACAACTCGTGGATGTGGGTATTTTAATTGGCACCGACTTTAACCCTGACGGCATAAAGGGGCTGGGACCAAAAACCGCCCTAAAACTAATCAAACAACACGGCACACTAGAAAACGCTCTACCTCACATAAAAAACGCTACCTTCCCAGTCGAACCCAACTGCATTCGGAAAATCTTTCTGCACCCCGAAGTCACCGACAACTACAGACTGGAATGGCGAGAACCAGACGAGGCAGGCGTCGTCGACTTTATGTCCGGGAAAAAAGAATTCGGTGAGGAACGCATCAAAAAATCCTTAGACCGGATGACCGCTGGCACAAAGAAGCAGAAGGGGAAGGTTTCGCTGGAAAAATGGTTCGGATAAAAAGGAAAAATGAGGTTACTTTACGGTAACCGACTTCGCCAAGTTCCTTGGCATGTCAGGGTTGAAGCCTTTCTCCAAAGACACATAGTACGCCAGCAACTGTAGCGGCACCGCAAATGGAATCGGCGAGAGCACACTGGGAATGCCCTTGGGAACCTCGATGTATTCTTCGGATAAAGACTTGATTTCTTCATCGCCTTCCTCGATGACGGCTATTATGTGGGCACCGCGGGCTTTCATCTCCATAATGTTCCCAATCAGCGTCTTGTGCGAGTCGTCTCGAGGGCAGATGAAGACCACTGGGAACCCGTTTTCGACAAGGCTGATAGGGCCATGTTTGCTTTCGCCTGCCGGGAACGCGATGGATGGGATGTAAGCGATTTCCATCAGTTTGAGTCTGCCTTCGAACGCGGTGGCTGTGCTGATTCCCCTGCCCAAATAGAAGAACACTTTAGAATCCTTGTATTTCTTGGCGATTTGCTTGATTTTTTCCTCTTGCGTCCGAACGATGGTGTCTACGTCTTCAGGCATCTTTTTCAGTTCCCTTTCAAGACAATCCATTTCGTCCTGAGAAATCTTACCACGCTTCTTTGATAACCTGAGGGCGAGTTGGGCTAAAACGGAAAGCTGAGAAGTGAAAGTTTTGGTTGCTGCAACACCGATTTCTGGTCCAGCTTGGGTTCCGATGTAGACCCGTGAAATACGCGTCAGGGTGGAGCCTATTACGTTGGTTAAGCCCAAGATTGTTGCGGCACGTTGCTGAGCACAAGTGACAGCCGCCAAAGTGTCCGCTGTTTCACCTGATTGGCTAACGGCGAGGATAGTGCTGTCGATGTTTACGGATTTGCCATGCTGCTCGATGAATTCTGAAGCATACACTGGATATGTTGGCAAGAACGCTAGTTTAGAGAACATGTAAGACGCTGCAAGGCATGCGTGGTAGCTTGTTCCGCACGCAACCAAGAACACTTCGTTGGCTCGGTCAAGGAATGTTGTGAGCAAATCAAGATAGTGATCCTGCATGCGCAAAGTGTTACGCAGGATTTCGGGTTGTTCATGGATCTCTTTAATCATAAAGTGCGGATAGCCTTGTTTTACTGCCATCTCTGCCGTCCACTCGATGGTTATGGGTTCACGGGTGACTGGGCTGGAGTCAGAGATTTTCTTGATTTCGTAGCCTTGGGCTGTGAGGACCACGAGTTCGCCGTTGTTTATCATGACGGCTTTGTTGGTGATTGGTAGAAACGCTGGGATATCAGAGGCACAGAACACGCCGTTGTGGTTGATTCCTAAAACCAGGGGGCTCTCGTTTCGGGCACAAATAATTTTGTCTGGTTCACGAGAAGAGATTATGGCAAGGGCATAGGAGCCTTCAAGCCGCTTGATGCTTTCCTGAACCGCACTTACAAAGGATAGTTTAGGGTTGTTCTTGAGGGTTTCTTCGATTAAGTGTGGGATTACTTCGGTGTCTGTTTTTGAAACAAACGTGTGACCGAGGTTTTGCAGTTCAGCCTTAAGCTCCATGAAGTTTTCTACGATTCCGTTGTGAACAACAACGATTTCGCCTGTGCAGTCGGTGTGGGGGTGAGAGTTAACTTTTAAGGGTGCACCATGCGTTGCCCACCGTGTATGTCCGATACCTATGTTGCCGGGCAAGTCGTCGAGATTGAGGATTTTATGGACTTCGTCGATTTTTCCGGAGTCCTTTTTTATGAAGATTTTTCCGTCTGAGATGGTTGCTATGCCGACGGAGTCGTAGCCGCGGTATTCGAGACGTTTAAGGGATGAGTGTATTAGGGGGGCAGCGTTGCCTTCCTTTAAAATGCATCCAAATATTCCACACATGTTTTTTCGAAGCCTTCAATGAACAATTTTGATGATACCTATGGATGGCTAAGTTTTGTTAATAAGCGTTTTTAATATTAGAGTTTGACCGCTAAAACTTTTTTTTTAACGGTTTTCCCTAGTTTGCATGTAAGCGGAAATGCGTTAGCGATATTTCACCTACATTTTTTGAACCGTTATAAATAAATTTTTTATAGTACCTGTGGCTTTACTCCTAAGACCAAGCATGCAAAAAAAACTGCTCCTCCAAGAAAACGGCAACATCCAAGAAGCCAAAGAAATCAGCATCCTAACCGACGCCCAACTAAAAATGATACTCGGCAGCCTCAGCTGGAAAATCCTCACCATGCTCACAAAAAAAGAAATGTACCCCCTAGAAATCGCAAAACAACTCGGAATGCACGAACAAAAAATCTACTACCACATAAGAAAACTCGCCAAAGCAGGAGCCATAACCGTTGTAAGAGAGGAAAAAAAGAAAGGCGCAACCGCAAAATACTACAAAACCGTCTCGCCAGCCTTCGGAATCGAATTCCCCCAAGGCTACAAGCCAATCCAGAACATATCCACCTTAAGCCTCGATGAGCCGCTGCAGAAATTCTTCAAAGAATTCATCGTCAACGGCATTTTTGATGGAAAAATAGTGGTTGGCAGCCCGCAGCCACATGGACCGTTCAAAACCAGCGCCCGAGATGGACATTATGCGGCGCATTTAGCACTTTTCTTGGGGCAATTCGTCAAAATGCCCTCAGAGTTCGCAGTGAAGTTGGACGTAGATGTAAAGGTGGAGAAGGAAGAAAAAAACAACCTCATCCTCGTTGGCGGTCCAGGAACAAACCTGTTAACACAGGAAATTAACGATTATTTACCCATCAAATTCATAATGCAGTCATCCGACCGTGGATTTTTGCTGGGCGGCTTGTCTTCGAAGAAGAGTGGGCAAGTTTACACTTCAGATGTTTCTGGAGTGGTAGCAAAAATCGTGAACCCATGGGATAACACCAAACGCATCGTGATTTTGGCGGGGAACAAAGCGGTGGGAACCAAAGCGTGTGTGTTGGCGTTGACGAATTTTTGGAAGAAAACCCTGGAAAAATACAAGGGCGAAGACACTTTCGCAGTGGCTATTCATGGGTTTGATTTGGATGGGGATGGCAAGGTTGATTCTATTGAGGTTAACGAGTAATTGAGCCCCAAACAAACAAGGGAAATTATCCAGGCGTTTGGGCATGAGAACATCCAAGCCATTCACCCTACAACTTTGATGTTTACAAAAGACAAGCACCTCAACCAATCTGGCGACTGCATAATCGCAGTGGCAGCAGACAAAGCCGTTGCCGACTTAAGCCCAGAGTTCAAGGATAAACTAAAAAACCCAAACGCCAAGCTAACCATCCTAATCGAAGCCGACGGCTTAAAGCAGCAAATCAACGCGTCTGGCTCCCCAAAACTGATTTTGACTCATCCAACCGACATGGTGATTAGAAAAAGCGGTTACATCTGCAACCGAACCTTGGCGATTAACGCGGATAAAGCTTCAAATGATTTACCCAGAGAGTTTACCGAGAAATTAAAGAACCCTAAACAAGAAGTCAAAATCACATTAATCGTTGAAAGTTAAGCAATTTTTACGTCCAAAACAATCTGCGACTCGAACGGCGCAGTTTCACGTATGCTTTTGGAGTAAAGAAAGGATTCCACCTTTCTGCCGTTTTTCTCCACTGCCTCTGAGAAGCGTTGCTTGAGGTTTTCTATTGAGCCGGGTGCACGGACAAACCCGTAAAAATGAACTACGCCTCCCTGTGGCTTGATTGCGTTGCAGGCTGCGTCAACGAAGTCTATGGCGGTTTCAGGCAAATTCATGATCACTCGGTCCGCTGTGCCTTTGAGTTTGGTTGCGGCGATTTCTCGTGCGTCCGCAAGTATCGGGAAGACGCGGTTTTCAACCCTGTTAACCCTCACATTCACCTTAAGCAGTTCAACTGCGTCTGGGTTTAGGTCAACAGCATAAACCTTCACCCTCAGATTTCTCTTGCCAATCAGAACAGAGAAGGGCCCGACACCAGCAAACAAGTCCGCCACCGTCTCGCCGTCCTGCACCTGCGCAGCCACCCGTTCGTGTTCATGGGATAGTCGTGGAGAAAAGTAGGCTTTTGCTATGTCAACGTGGTATTGACATCCGAATTCGCGATGGATTGTTTGGGTTTTGTGCTCCCCAGCAATGAAATCGTAGTCGCGAACACGGAAGACCCCACTGATGTCACCTGCCTTAGCAAGGACAGTTTCAACATTTTTTTGTGTCTGCAGGATTGCTTCTCCGATTAAGTTCTGGTAGGGCTTGAGTTGGGGGGGAATGTCAATTATGACTATGTCGCCGATGATGTCGAAGGCTTGGGGCACGCTTGCGAGTAAGTCAGCTGGCAATTTGTCGTGGAGAACTTGTGTCAACGTTTCAGGAGGAAGTTGCTTTTCGCTAAAAACAGCTGTTAACAACGCAAATTTTGGAATTTGGTTTTTCAGCGTCGTCAACTCGATTCCTTGGGGTTCCCTAATCAAAGGAATACAGAGGTTTTCTTCTTCCCTTTGGATAACTAGCGATTTGTCAGCGAGCCCAAATTTGGTTGCTAACGTTAGGGTTTTTTCGCCTTGACTTTTCGGAACTTTAATGCAAACAGATGGTCTGGGCATGGGTGTTCAGCTTTTTTCTATCCGGTAGAGGTTGTTTACTGTTCGAATGGTGAATTTAACGTTTAATATTTTTTCCATTAGCCAAATGTTGGATTCGATGTGTTCAGAGAGTGTTCGCGTCATGAAAACTGATTTTCCTTCGGCGAGCGCCATGTAGGGAATTAGCATGTCCGCCAAAAATACATCAACCGTTGGCTGGGCTGACAGTTCGGCTATGAGTTTTTGGGCTGCTTCTTTGCCGACGGCTTCCGCCATTTTCCTCAGTTCCCCGATTGCGTCGGCGCCAATGATTACGCCGCTGTCGGTTTGTGCCCACAACACGATTGAGCTGCCTTTTTGGAGGGGGTTTGATTGGTCGTTTACCACTTGTATTTCTGGTTTGTACCCGTTCTGTGAAAGGTAATCCTTTGCTGCCTTGGCTTGTCTCTCGGCGACTTGCCTATCGGCAAGGTAAGTGCAGACGGAAACACCCCTAATGGTCACTAACTTGCCGAAGGTTTCAAGCTGGACGGGTTTAAGGTGGCGGTTAGGCTTAACGATCATTGTTGCTTCACCCATGCCTTTGGGATAATAACCGTACTTTTGAACAGAAATTTCAGCTTCAACACCCATCCTCTTCAACGCAGGCAAGAGAACGTTTTGCAGATAGTTGATGGTTGGGGCATGAATGGTATCTGTTCCACCCCTAGCAACATGCACACGCACAGGATTTTGGGCAAACAAACAAATTGGCAGCGCTGCCGAGAACAACATGGGGATGCTTCCTGCGGTTTCGATTAAGGCTTCAATGTTACCGCCTACAATTTCACTGGGTGTGAACCAAAGCTCTCTTGAGCCAAGTGCTGCGCCTTGGATTTTGGCGTTGCAAAGTTTACCTGCAGTCAGCACTGCTTCAAGATGCTGAGGTTTTAAGCCGGGTTGCGGTCGGTTTTGCCTGATGTTGGTGATATGGAGGGGTTGTTTTGTGATGGCTGCTAGGGCTATGGATAGGCGAAGGATTGTGCCACTGCCGCTTTTTTGGCTCCCGTCAATTTCAATCATGCAGGTTCTTCACTATCTGGCTAGTTTGCAAATAATTAATAAGCTTCTGGCATTATTTAGGAGTTTAAGAGGGACCTTTCGTGAGCACTGAGAAGGAAAAGCTAAATCAACTGTTGGAAAAAGTTGACGAAATTACTTTATCTTTAAATAAAATTTCAGAAGAACTGCATTCAGTTTCAGCATCAATGAAATCTCTCGCTGTGGGTCAAATTACTCAGCCAGCAGCCCAGGCTCCAGTGCCACCACCAGCACGCGAAACATCAAAGCAGAGGTCGCTTGATGACATCCGAATGTCCTTCCCAGAAGAACTCGAAGCCCGACTAAGCTTCGACGAAAAAGGCGACTACATCATAATTAAGCCTAAGCAGTTTTTGGGTTCAGAGAACTTTGCCAAGATTGCTTCTGCAGTGCGCGGTATGGGCGGCGAATACATTAGTGCTGGGAAAGATTCGCATTTTAGAGTGCCCAAGAAAAAAGCGTAACCAAATTAAAGCGCAGTGAAATTCGAAAATTCGTCCTTAAAAGGTCCATAACTAACATCCAAATTATTCACTCTTGCAGCAGGAGGACCCTGACGGCAATAGTTAACGAGCGTTTTCACCGCGTGTTCTTCACCTTCAAAAACTGCTTCCACCCGCCCATCCATCAGATTTCGCATCCAACCGGTAACGCCTAAGTTTTGCGCCTCAATCAGAGTGCTCTGTCTAAAGAAAACACCCTGAACGCGCCCAGAAACCAATAAGTGTGCTCTAACTTTCATACACGTTCTTCGAAGTAAAGAGATGATGAGGTTTAAAAATATAATTTTAATAAAAAAGGAAAAAGGTATTGTTTACCATGGATCGATTTTTTCGCCCACGGTGTATAAGAAAAGGCTCGCTGAAGGGGGACCTAACCACTTGAATTTGTTCACTAAATCCTTAACAGCACTCGCATAGTTGTCTGATTTATCGAGACTGTCTAGGTATTTTTGGAATGAGCCGTATTGTTTTTCTATGGCTTTGAAGTTTTGCGCGTTTTGTATGATTGCTTTGATTTTGCCTTTGTTTCTTACGATGCCCGGGTCTCTTATGAGTCTTTCAACGTCGGTGTTTGTGAAGTTAGCGACTTCGCTGATTTTAAAATACGCAAAAGCCTTCCTAGTTGTTGACCACTTGTTGTCTATCACATGCCAGTTTAAGCCTGCTTGAAAAATAACTCTACACATGTTCTCAAAATAACATTCGTCGGTGGTTGGTCTTTTTTCTCGGAACCACCATTCAGGCATCTGCCAACTTTGATCTTGCATGAAATCAAATCTTAAGAGTTACTTCCATTCCCAGATTGTAACGTTGAATTCCGTCCACATAGGGTCAAACGATTCAAAAGTAACGATAGCAATAGTGTCATTTAGCCAACTTAGTTTCTCGGACATTGTCATGAAACTCCATAAACCCACACTAGTTGGTTTCTCGCCTGGCATCATCTTCATTAGGTCAAAGCCTTTCAGTGTGCCCACATCACCGTTCATAGTCATTATCATTCCTTGGTCTTTCGATGCGGCTATGCCTTTTGGAGGACTCATGCTGACAGCTGTCACGTTCAGGTTGCAGTCTACGCCTTTAGCCTTTCCCATGCCTTTCATTTGAGCCGCCCACGTGTACATTGAAGTTACGCCTTCCATGTCAATTGACTTTATGAAACTTGCCCCACTTTTGCCTTTGCCTTCCCACAGTTTTTCGCCAATTGCCATTTTTTTTCACCTCTATACAGAAAGGGGCTTGTGTTTGGGATTTAAGCCGTTGTGGTTGGGCTTGCACAGTAACAATCCTTGAGCTCCACGGGTTCACTTTCACTCATCCCTCCGCTACTTGGAAGTGTCGGTGGTTGGCTTGTTTTAAAAGAGTTTTCTGCCGATTGATGTTTTGGTGGTTAGCATGTTTAAGGGGAACTGTGGGAAACTGATGGTTTATGCGTCAACGGGTATTCCAAGCGGGAAACGGCTGGAATCCGTCAGGACCGCTGCGAAAGAAACTGCTAAACGTTTGAATTTGGATTTTGAAATGGTACGGTTCGATAGGGCGTCCTCACCCATTTACGTCTATTACGAAGAGAGTGATGGAGACGAGCCTATTCCGCTCTATTGTGATGAAGGCAAAAAGTCAGGTTTAGAAGAAATCAGCGGCAAGCTCAGAAACATGATGTTTGTGTTGTCTTTTCACCCGAACCATTCAGCGCTAAGAGAAATGAGGAAAGAGATCCTCAAACTTTCCTAAAACGAATACCTTGGTTTTCAAGCATTACCTCGTAAACCTGGTTTACGTCGAAGGTTATGCCGAAGTCGTCGTATTCTTGTTCAGTTAGAAACAGGATTATTTTGGGCGTCGCCATCTGTGTACGCTGGGGCAAAAACGGCATTTGCGTTTGAAGCGCTTGCATGATGTCCTGCGCCATCTTGGCTTCGTCCGATTGGGGTCTTACCACGTAAGGGTTGATTTCCCGTTCTTCGAGGAGTTCGATTCTTTTTCCAAGATTACCGTCTAAGTCACGGGTGGATTCGATTTTGTTTACTCTAACGCGGAACATGCATTTTACACTCTCTCCTAAGGAGTAGGCAGTCACAGATTTAATTCTTTACACCAACTGCAAAGCAGTTTCCCGCTCAAGATACCTTCCGAGATACCAAAGCTGTAGACGGAACATATACTTTGGGCAAGCTCTACCTTAAAGAGTAGATGTTGGTGAAGAATCAGGTTTTGCCTCTTTTTTAATTTCTGCAATTCGTTTATCGAGAAGTTTTACTCGATCGCGCATAGTTTTGACTGTTTCAAAGATGTGTTTTCGTTCATTCTCGAGCTGTTTGAGGCTCCGATTAGCGCCAACTTTCTCCTCAAGAAAAGGCGAAAATGGAGACGGTATGGAAGGCATAGAACCATCAGTTGCCTCAACGTTGAGGACATCTCGGGAAAATTCACGGAAAAGAGCGCCGATATTGTTGAAGATTTCTGTTTGCTTGAAGATTGCCTTTCTAAGGATTTGTTCGCCTGATTCGGTGATTTTGTAGACTTTGAGGCGTCGGTTTTTCTGGGTTTCCCAGTGGCCCTTGATGTATCCTGATTTTTCTAGGTCGCGCAGGATGGGGTAGACGCCGCCTGCAGTGGGTTGCCAAAAGCCCTTGGTTCGGCTGTTGATTTCTTTCATGATTTCGTAGCCGTGGGAGGGTTTTTTGTTGAGGAGGATGAGGACTCCCATGCGTATGTAGCCTTTTTGGGCTTCTTTGAGCCAGTTTGCTGTTGTCTTGTCTTCGGTTTGTGTTGTCATCGGGATTCTAATCTATAGTAGATATAGGGAATACTTATATTTTGCCGCAATATATTGCAGTGAATAATATTAAATTGATGTGGTTTCCAAAATGTCAAATGAGCCAATAATTCAGGTTAAGAACCTCACAAAAATGTTCAACAAGTTCACAGCCGTAGACGACATCTCTTTCGATGTTAAAAAAGGTGAAATCTTCGGTTTGCTGGGTCCAAACGGCGCAGGCAAAAGCACCACATTGCGCATGCTCTCCACGCTATCAAGACCAACAAAGGGAACTGCCACCATCGGCGGATACGACACAGTAAAACAAGACATGGAAGTACGCAAACTAATCGGCATCGTGTCTGAGAAAATGATTATTTACAATCGCTTGACCGCTAAAGAGAACCTTTCGTTCTTCGGCAGCCTCTTCAACATCCCAAAAGACACACTAAATAAAAGAATCGATGATTTACTTGAACTGGTTCAACTCACGAAATGGAAGAACGCCCAAGTCGGCACGTTTTCAACTGGCATGCGTCAGAGAATGAATGTTGTTCGAGCCTTGCTTAACATGCCTCAAGTTCTGTTTCTTGATGAGCCCACGTTAGGTTTAGATCCTCAGTCCTCAGTGGAAATTAGGGATTTCATAAAGAAACTCAACCAAGAAAACGGAACCACAGTCATCATAACCACGCACATGATGGTTGACGCTGACTTACTGTGCGACCGCATAGCTATCGTTGACCATGGAAAAATCATAGCCCTAGACACATCAACTAATCTTAAAAAAATAATTTCGGGAGCAGACACCATGATTATTAAACTTGAAATCGCAAACCTAACACCCGACATGATAACAGCGGTAAAAGCACTCAAATGCGCGGATGCGGTAACTCAGGAAAACTCTACAACACTGCATGTTATTGTTCACGGTGAAGAAGCCTTCGACAACATAATCGATGCTGTCAGGCTGAAGAACGGAAAAATCACTTCCATGGAAAACCTGCAGCCTACACTTGAAGACGTTTTCTTGCATATAACAGGTCACGAAGTGAGAGACAGTGCAGACCAGAAAATCCCCATGGAACACGGTCCAAAGTTTGGTGCATCGCCAAGGAGAGTAAGGTGAGAGATATGACTGCACAAACAATTCTCAAACACAGTTTTAGAATTGCATGGAAAGACCTAACGGAACTCTTCCGCAACCGACTGGGTTTAGTCCTGCTCATCGTCATGCCGTTATTCATGATGGTTATGGTCGGCTTCATTTACCCATCCAACGGCACCATAACTGACCTTAAAGTTGGCTTTGTCAACGAGGATTCGGGCTTTAACGGCGCATTTATGCCAAGCCAAAGCTTCATCGGTGGTCTGCAGCAAATAAACGACCAAACCCACTTGCTCAGCCTAACCAACGTGTCTAGCGTAGCTGACATCAAGGATATGGTGCAGAGAGGACAACTTCAAGGCGGCATCGTAATCCCCAGCAACTTCTCTGAAAACCTGATGACTGGGCAGCAAGGGACACTTATCATCGTTAGCGATGAGTCTAACCCGCAGATATCAGCCACAATACAAGCCGCGTTATCCGGTGTGTTTAACGCGATGGGTCAACAGCTAGCCATAAACAATGTTAAGCCGTTGAATGCGACAAACGCTCTTGCAGTCGTTCAGCCCTACAATGTGCAAACTCAGGGTGTTGTTTCGGGTCACCCAAGCTACTTTGACTTTATCGCTCCAGGCATAATGGCTATGACTGTTATGATGAGCGTTATGACGGGTTTGCCAGTTGCTATTTCGCAGGAGAAGGAAATCGGAACAATGGACGGCATGATGGTTGCACCAGTAAACAGGCTGTCGATTCTGCTGGGTAAGACTTTGGCGCAGACTGCTAGAGGCTTAATTCAAGGTGTAATAATCATGGTGTCTGCTCCCGAAATTATTTTTTTAAGATTAGTTGATGTGTCTAGGGCTATGATTTTTCCATGGTCAACGATAGCTATGCGGTCGCACAGTAAGTCAGCGTCAACCATC
>JAMDCS010000057.1:0-478 GCA_023488835.1 Candidatus Bathyarchaeota archaeon | reverse complement strand
GTAGCTTGGGGTTAGCTATTGGCATATTTGGAGTTGCCATACAAGGAAGTATCCTGCTGGTGTTTGCTTTGCTGTTACTCGGAGTGTTTAGTTTCGTGGGTTTAGGCATAGTCATAACATCCTTTACCAAAGACCAAGAAACCGCACAGATGCTCATGATGACACTCATGTTCCCCATGATGTTCCTCAGCGGAGTGTTCTTCCCCATCCAGCAGATGCCATGGTACATGCAGACCATAAGCAAAGCACTACCCCTAACCTACGCTTCCGACGCACTGCGAAAAGTCATGGTGCTTGGCGCAGGTATACCGCAAATATCAACAGAACTAATCATACTGATAGTGTTCGGCGTAGTCATGATAGCCATCGCATTGCCAGTCTTCCGACGGATGATGACAAGGTAGGAAAAAGAAAATGAGCACGCTCTGTTCCAAATGCCCCTTCTTCCAACTGGCGCCAGCAAACTTTTCGCTGTCAC
>JAMDCS010000012.1 GCA_023488835.1 Candidatus Bathyarchaeota archaeon | reverse complement strand
TTGTTCGGGTCATAGTTGGTTCTTTGTT
Organism: Candidatus Bathyarchaeota archaeon; assembly: GCA_023488835.1. The sequence goes on along the minus strand of JAMDCS010000012.1, from coordinate 3,778 downwards.
GGATTACAAGGTGGAGTATGAACGTGCTTCACGAACACTTGGAGCTCCACCATTAACGGCTGCAAGAACCGTGACCTTTCCCATAATAAAACCCTCAATAATAGCGGCGTTCTCTCTTGCCTTTGCCCGTTCGCTCTCGGAGACTGGTGCAACCTTTATCGTTGCGGGAGCTTTCATAAATGGTCCAGTGTTTATTCAGGGCTTGAAAAATCAGTTTACAAGCGGTTTACCTGCGCCCATCACTCAAGCTACCTATGAGGGAGGAACCGTTTTTGCAAGTATAATACTGATTGTTGTTTCACTGGTTATTTTCGGCTTGATTCGGGTTTTAGGTCAAAAATTGACGTTGCCTTTTGGTAAGGGCTTGCCGCTTGTTGAGAAGAAGCTGAGTTACAAGAAAACGGCGTGGTCACGTAACGGCATAGCTTTGTTTGTTTTCATTTTAATTGTTCTGATTCCCTCGCTTTTCGTTGCGTTGCCAGCATTTCAAGCGATTGCAACAGGAAACACTCTTACGCAGGCTTTCACGGGTCAGAGCATTTGGGGAAGCTTTTGGCAAAGCCTTTTGCTGTCTTACGGTTTAGGTGCCATTGTCACAGTGCTAGGCATCCTCACTGGTATACCAATGGCGATTCTGATTGCACGTAAAACATTCGGCAAATACCCCTCAGCAATCCTTGACACGCTAATCAACATCCCATTAATCGTGCCGTCCATCGCATTGGGTATATCCCTAAAGTTTTTCTGGCAAGGCGTTCCTGGAATACCCGAATTCCTACTGCTGGTTTTTGCGCATTTGTCAATTACTTACCCGTACTTTGTAAGATCCATGTCGGCGGCGATGGAGCGAATAAACGTTGACATGGAAGAAGCAGCCAAAACCTTAGGCGCCAGACCCTTCACCGTCTTCAAAACAATCGTGCTGCCCATCACAAAATACTCGATTCTTTCAGGAGCAATTATCGTTTTCACACGAAGTGTAAGTGAAACGGGTGCAACGTTAGCTGTAACTTCAAATCTTGTTACTGCGCCTGTGCTGCTTGTCAACTGGGTGAACTCCGTCAGAGGAATTTTAGCGCCAATCACCGGGGTCAACGCGTTAACCGTGGGTTTAGCCTGCGGCTTCCTGATACTGTTCAGCTTCATCATCCTGTTGGTTTTAAGGCTTTTAACTAGAAAAGGAAAGGTTTAGAATGGCAAATAATAAAAACACCAAAAACGCTTCACAAGGAGAGAGTTAAATCATGCCCGATGTCCGAGTCGTAAACGTCACAAAAAAATACGGCAAACTCTACGCCTTAGACAACGTCAGCTTAACCATACATGACCAAGAATACTTCGCCCTTCTGGGACCAAGCGGCTGCGGCAAAACCACACTACTAAGGCTAATCGCTGGACTCATCGAGCCAGACAGCGGCGAAATCTACATCGGCGACAGACGGGTCGACAAGGTGCCTCCTGAAGATCGAGACATCGGCTTCGTGTTCCAAACCTTCGCACTGTTTCCGCATATGACTGCTTGGAGCAACGTTATTTATGGTCCCAAAGTCAAAAACTATGATGCAAAGCAAGCTGAGACGATTGGGCATGAAGTGCTTGAACTAGTTAAGCTTAACGAACGCCTAAACGCTTATCCCAGCGAGCTAAGCGGCGGCATGATGCAACGAATAGCCGTTGCCCGAGCTTTAGCGGCAGGAGCTAAAACCCTGCTTTTAGATGAACCACTGGGGCAACTTGACGCTAAAGTACGCAATGAAATTAGGTATGAAATTCGAAGAATGGCAAAAGACCTCAAACTAACAGCAATCCACGTTACCCACGATCAAGCTGAAGCAATGTCTATTTCCGATAGGATTGCAGTTATGAAGAAAGGCAAGATCGTGCAGGTTGGGACATCCCAGGAACTCTATATGCACCCCAACAGCTTGTTTGTAGCCCACTTTATCGGTGAATCCAACTTTCTGGAAGGCTACATCACCAAGGCAAACGGCGAGTCGGAAATTGAGTTGCGACAGGGTTCAAAGGTTAAAGCCATAAACCAATTGAATATCACACAAGGGGAAAGAGTGGTCTTAGCCATAAGACCTGAAACCTGCGAAATGAAAAAAGGACAAATCGCTGCTGAAAATAGTTTGTTTGGGAAAGTTGAAAAAACCACTTTTGAAGGTATCGTTGTTCGTTATGAAATTAGGCTTGAAAACGGCGACCGCTTCGTTATCAACAGGCCTTCACTGACGGAGGAGTGGGTTAAGATCGGCGAAGACGTCACGATAACTTATTCATTAGAAAAAGCCCATCTGTTCGCGTACCCAGAGGCTGGCTTAGTCGAGGAAATTAAAGTTTAAATTTTTTTTGTCAGCTTTTTCCTTCCCATTTTATCGTGCTCTAAGCAACCGATAAATCAATTTATTAAGGGAGTATGCCTTAAGTTACAAATCAGTAGGTTGCCAGGTTTTATGGCTGAAAGCCAAGTAGAGACAAAGCAAGGGACCAATACCTTAGCATTAACATTAATAGTTACTATAGTTGTTGCTGCTATTTTTAGCGCTGTTTTAAGTTTAGTTTATCCGGGGTTTATTAGCCTGCTCTCGGGAGGAACTTACGTCTCTGGTGGTGCCTTTTACGATGCAATTTATGTTGTCCTTACCATAGCCACTGATGTGCTCTACCTTTTTGGTGGTGGCGTGATAACCTTCGGTGCTATGTTGGTAACTATCCGTTTTATTCAATTAAAACTTAAAGACCCTTACCAGCCATCATTCTCTACGCGTTACTTGTCAGGGTACTTAACGTTGAGTCTGAACTTTTTCATCGGCGCAGAAATCATCCGTACTGTGGCTGTTAGGACGTATGCCGAATTCACATTGCTAATACTAGTGATTGGCAGCAGGGGGCTTTTCAGTTTAATTCTTTATTTGGAAAGAAGATGGCATGGGACAGCAGAAACAGAATAGCGCTTGTTTCTGTTTTATGCTTCTTTTGAAAAAGCATGAAATTTTGCATTTTTTTGTTCTTAAAATTTAAATGCTAGTATGTTTCTTTAATGTGAACTAGCTCGGGGTAGTATGGGCGAAAAAAGAGCAAGTGGAGAGGGTATACTAGGTGGCTTCGTTGGAGAAGGAGCCTGTAGCGCTAAAGACGACCATCTGTCAATTTGGCAAAATACTGCCTACTTGCACAGTTTTGATGCAGATAAACTTAAATACGTTCATAGTCCGCCTTTTGGATATAACAAGTGCAAATTTAGCTCAATCCTCGAGGCAGCTTCGGTTAAAGGCATAAATGGAGAGAAAAAGCATGATTGTTGAGGCACTCATCGCATTCATATTAATCTTCATTTCAACATTGGTAATCTACACTTTAGGCAAACGGTCAGCGCCTAAAACCACCATAAGCGAGAACGAGCAAGCAGCCTACGCTTGTGGAGAAAAAGTAATCTTCCGCGGGGTAAAAATCAACGTTTCATTGTACAAGTATCTGATTTACTTTGTCATTTTTGACTCATCTGTTTTAGTTCTTGCTTTTGCTTCTTTTGCCTTAGCAGGCACAAACCCGCTTCTCTTAATCCTCTACCTTGGCATAATTCTTGCCGCAGGCTTGGTTATCGTTGAAGGAGGCAAAGATTAATGACTGATACAAAAACGTGGGCACGAGTAAAATCGCCCTGGGTCCTCCACTTTAACTCAGGAGCTTGCAACGGCTGCGACATCGAAATAGTTGCTCTGCTGACACCAAAGTATGATGTTGAGCGTTTCGGCGTAAAACTTGAGCCCTCACC
>JAMDCS010000113.1:319-3851 GCA_023488835.1 Candidatus Bathyarchaeota archaeon | reverse complement strand
CAAATAAAAAGGACATAAGTTTTTTACTATCAAGAAATTTGAAAATTTTAAAGAATACTTCTAACCCAGAAGAAGTAGAATCAATTCTTAAAAAGCGGATGTTAGATACTTTACAAAAAAATGGCAACTCCTGTTGGGATTAATTATAAGTTGCCATCTGATTTGACGCTTTTTTTAGTCTCCGCTGATGGCTCTGCACGGAGAGTCATTTGCGATGCCTGTACGGACTGTCTTTTGAGGTGCCAGAATTCCTTTATTTTCACGGCGTAACATAGTTTTAGGTAATAATATATGGTTAATTTGATTGATGACTGGAATGTCCTTGAAGAATACAGTGGAAAACTGGGTTTCTACCAGTTGACCGCTGTTGGCGGATGCTTTGAAGTCCGCGTTATGTTAGGAAGATTAGGTTTTAGACGACAATTCAGCAACGACAACGACAAGTTGCTAAACCAAATTCTTGACTTCTGCAAGAAGCGTAATTTCATACGACTCGGCGAGCGCATCCGAGACGAAGACTTCTTCAAATAAGCAAGGAGACGCAAACCGGGGAATACGTATGGATAAACAAGTTGATTTTCTCGTGAAGCTCAGAGACGCCAGCCTAATGCTTGCTGAGGCAGCAAACCAATACATAGACGAACTAGCTCCAGCAGGATGCAAGCAAGGAGAAACCAAACAAAGCCTCATAATCCAAGAGTCAAACTTTAACGTCCTAAAATTCGAGACCCAGCAAAGCGCCAAACTAGGCGAGTATGAAGTCGCATACAAGCAAGGTAATCCAGCCGACAAGTGGAGTAGCGTCTACAATATCCTAAAAGGCGGCAACGCAACCATCCAAGATCGCTATTATTGTGAAGGCTACCAGTACAGCTACTGGTTATATGGCGAAGACAAAATTTACCGACAAAAACTCAAACCCAAAACCCAAAGCTAATCGCTGCGATAAGGAGGCTTTTCGTGAGTCAAGTCAACGTACTAAAGGAACTCTTCGTCAACCGGACGGATTGCTATTGTATCCAGCTAAAACAAGGGTACTCCAAAATAGCTGAGCCACTAACCGACGAAACGTTGCTTAAGCACCTGTCTGGCGAAATAACAGTAGGATCGTACCAGCTTGACAGTTGCAGCTACGTTAAGTGGCTCTGCTTTGACTTTGACCCCGAAAAGCTACCTGACCCAAAAGAAGCCGCCAAACAAGTCTTAGCGGTTCTCCTCAAAAAGGAAAAGGAAGAAGACGGCACCGAGAGACCAAGAGTGTGGCCAAATTGCGTCGTTTTGGAAGCGTCCCGTTTTCCAGATCCCTCATATCACATATGGGTGCTCTTTCTATGCCCTGTCAAGGCCAAAGTGGCAAGATGGCTAGGGCTTCGGGTTCTGGAAATGGCAAACTTGAATCCTAAGCAGATGGAAGTTTTTCCAAAACAAAATGAGGTCTCTCCTGAAAAGCCCTATGGAAACTTCGTTAAACTGCCACTTGGCAAACACCAGGTCGAGGGCAAATGGAGCAGAATACTAGATACCGAAACCTTCGAGCCATTGCCCAGCGAGGAACTAGACAATAAGCACGGTCTAAGCTTCAGCGAAAAGGACATGGAAACACTCGACACTATGGAAACCAAACGCAACGTCCAAGTGATGTTTGAAGCCCCCCAAACCGTCAAGAAGCTCAGCGGCAAAGACGAAGAGAAAACCGTTCAGTTTCTAACTCATTACTGGCAACCAGGCTACAGAAACGACCTAACGCTAAGCTTCTGCGGCATGTGTATCAAACAAGGCATCAGCTGCGAGTCAGTAAAACAAGTAATCGAAGAAGTATGCAAAAGAACAGGCACCTCTTCAATGGACACATCGGAGTTTCTCGGCAAAGTAGACTACCAGTTTACCCACCGCACCAACGTCGGAAACTTGAAGGGTACCTCAGGAATCCGAGAAGTGGTAGACGCTATCCGTAGCAGAAAAACGGTTCAGGAGCCGCGAGCCAAATGATAAGCGGCAAACTAAACAAGATAGAGAAAGAAGTTGAAGAAAAGGACGTCTATGTCCCAAGGCCGACAGTCATCACACCCGAGTTTATAGCGGAGGAAATTTGGAACCGAAGAGACCCGCCACAATACCTGGTCTACCGCTTCAAGGAAGACCGATTTGAAACGTTATGGGAAATATCTCTCGGTGAAACTAACGCCAAAGGACAAAATATCATATACATTCCCGTCTTCAACGACTCCCTCAAAAAAGGCTTAGTAATCGTTCCAACGGGTTACACTGAGACATCCTTCAAGGAAATCTTCAAAGAAATAGACGAATTTGCCCTTTTAAGCTACGACCCATGTGGGCAAGACGCCCTCGTGAGACTTTTATCAAGGATATGCGTCGGCTCATGGTTTCTTGACCGCTTCGTCGCCGACCCAATCTATGACATAGCCGGCAGCGGAAAATTCGCACCCATAATCCCAATCCGAGGACCAAGCCAAAGCGGCAAAAACCGATTAGCCTTCGTCCTCCGACTGCTGAGCTACAAACCCTACTTTGAAATGTCCACCTACAGAATCCCAAGCCTTTACCGCCCAATGGACCTTTGGCAGGGCACGCTTGTGCTTGATGAGGCGGATTTTGCAAACACTAACGAGAAAAGCGAACTTGTACATTTCCTCAACTGCCGAGCAACAGGAACCCCCTTAAGCAGACAAAACCCAACAAACGCGAACGTCACAGATACATTCAGCAACTTTGGCTTAACCATCTTGACACAACGCAAACCCTTCGACGACAACGCAACCGAAAGCCGAGCCCTACCCTTCTACAGCGAAACCAGCGACAAAAAACTCCCAGTAATCGAAACCGATGACATGCTAAAACGCGGACTAGAACTGCAAAACAAGCTCCTCTATCTAAGGATGAAATACTATCGCCTTGTCACCATCAACAAGGAAGAATGGGTCAACGACTTATGCGACCACCGCTTAGTTGCTTCTCTTCTTCCGCTTCTTGCTTTGAGCAGCCATGAACCAAGCCTCAAGGACACTATTACGAAGACAGCAAAAGAGGTTGAGAGGGCTAAAGTTGAAGAAAAATCCAACAGCATGGACGGCTTAATCGTCAATTTCCTCTGGGAAAAAATAGGCGACCGGCTGTTTGAGAAGTGGCGCCCAAACATTTTCTACTTCCTAGAAAAAACCGAGATAGAAACCGTTGACGAAAGAGAAACAGAACACAAGACAGCCTTAACCACCAAGCAGCTATCAGACCAATTCAAGTGGAGCTCCCAAGCCATCCGAAAAGCACTGGCCAGTTTAGGAATCGTTGAAAAAGGCTTAGTGAACTCCATAAAATCGGAGGGTTGATTGTCGGTTACGCTAGTTACGGAAGTTACGGTTTTTGCATGCGGCACATCACTTTTTGTGCCACAATTGAAGAGTGGGCTGTCTTGTACGCTGGGCTTAGAATCTGTAACTCCCGTAACTTCTGTAACCGTGTTGGGTTTGTAGTTGACTATGAATTCTCTGATTGTTGAGTCGCTTTTTCCGTCTTT
>JAMDCS010000113.1:0-309 GCA_023488835.1 Candidatus Bathyarchaeota archaeon | reverse complement strand
CAGAACACAAGACAGCCTTAACCACCAAGCAGCTATCAGACCAATTCAAGTGGAGCTCCCAAGCCATCCGAAAAGCACTGGCCAGTTTAGGAATCGTTGAAAAAGGCTTAGTGAACTCCATTAAAGTCGACGGACGCACTCAACGAGTAATATTCTTCGATCCCACGAGGCTTGAGAAGCGACTCAGAGAATTCATAGTCAACTACAAACCCAACACGGTTACAGAAGTTACGGGAGTTACAGATTCTAAGCCCAGCGTACAAGACAGCCCACTCTTCAATTGTGGCACAAAAAGTGATGTGCCGCATG
>JAMDCS010000121.1 GCA_023488835.1 Candidatus Bathyarchaeota archaeon | reverse complement strand
TTTAAGTAACTGAAGCAATCTTTGCTACGTACTTAAACTTCTTGTCAATAACGCCTTCACGCTTATAGTAGCGGCTAAGCTTGTGGATTTGAGCTTCGATGATTTGCATGTTGCGTTTATTGTGTAAGTCTTTCTTGTTTTTGTCCATGTGAACGGCTAAGGCTTGTGCTTTTTTCATAAGATTAGCGAGATCCTCTGGCATGTTTGGTGTTAAGTTTGCTGCCTTGAGTGTGTCGCTAATTGATTTGCCTGTAATTGGCTTAGCTAGTGGAATGGCGTATTGGTCACGCAGAATAGTGCCTATAGCGCTCATGTTATGACCTTCTTTTCCGAGTTTTATGATGAAGGCTTCTACTTCTTCAGGCTGGTACTTGCACCAGCTTGGTGGGCGTCTGCTGACTGGGCGAATTGAGTGTGATTTACCTTTTTCTTGCTTTGGCATCGTGACACCTATTTGTGCACCTAAACCATACCGCACAGATATTTAAAAGTAGCTAGTCACGCCAGTTGAAAAAGGAAAGAAATCCATGTTAACGACGCCGTTTGGCATAGTAAACTAAGCCTTGGGTAATTAATGATGCACCCGCCAATATGATTATGGAAGGCCAAAACGTGAACCAGCCGCTGGTTGTCCCCGCCATCAAATACACATATGCCACCAAAGCGCCGCCTATCCAGAATACCATATTCCCTACAGTTTCCGCAAGTCGCTTAGTTGTTGAATGTACCCATAACCGTGCAGCCAAGATGACTACTTGCAAGATGCTAATGCAGACCATAAAGTTGAAGACTGCCTGATAAACGGTGGCGTGTGCTGCTGGGTGAGCTGGTGCAGGTAGAACCATGTGGCCGTTGGTTACGGGATAGGTTACGCCTGTAAAGTCTGCAAAGAAGTCGCTTAAGGCTCCAGTAATGCCTGGAGTTAAACCGAAGACGATGCCTACTGTTATGAAGAAGCCGCCGAAGGCTAAAGCAGTGATTAAGCCTTCAGATAACATCCCTTCCCGCGGTTTAGATTGGGTCATAACTCTCGTTTTCATATGCGGGGGTATAGCTATTTAACATTTTGTTGCCAAGTAAGGGTTGAAGAAAAGAAGGAATTACCGAAAACTAGATTTTACATTTGGTGTACCATTCGGCGAATTTACGAATAGCATCCGCGCGATGAGAATAACTGTTCTTTTCTATGATAGTCATTTCAGCGAAGGTTCTGTTATCGCCTTCAGGTTGGAAGATAGGGTCAAAACCGAAGCCTGATTTGCCCTCTGCTCGGCGCTCACTGATAGTGATTATGCCCTTGGATTCGCCTTGGAAGCTCTGTGGCTTGCAGGCGTTCTCTTCGTCACAGTAAGATATAATGGAGCGGAAAGTGGCACGTCTATCAGCGATATTTTCCATGAGTTTGACGATGCCGCTGTTATGGATGGTTTTGTAAATGTAAGCGGCGTATGGACCTGGAAAACCGCTAAGTGCATCAATGAAGAGACCTGCATCTTCAACAAAAATGGGTAAGCTGCTTCTGCGGTGAGCATACATGGCGCTGTTTTCAGCGATTTCCTGTAGGCTATCACTTTGGATTTCGTCACCCTTGAGCTTGAGCATGCCGACTGCGACTCCGTAGGCTCCGAGTATGGTTTTAGCTTCTTTAAATTTGTTAATGTTTCCTGTTGCGAAAAAGACAACTTTGCCCTTCAACTTGAAATCGCTGTTATTGTTTGCGTTCTTCGACATAGCGGCCCCGCCTCTCTATTTCACGGATTTTCTCATAAACCTTTTCCGTCAACTCCTCACCCCGAACCGAGCAATAACCCGCAAGGACAGCTTGGAAGCATTCCTCCCAACACTGGTAGTGAGTGCTTTGGAGGGCGCGTTTTAGGAGGTGTAAATCGACGCCTTGAGCTTCGAGCTCTGCGTTCTTTTCGCCTAAGCCGAAGTCGACAAAGTAAACTGTGCCATCATGGGCTTGTATCATGTTGGAGGTTGTGAGGTCACCATGGATTAAGCCTGCCTTGTGAAGACGTGCAACGGATTCCCCGATTGTAACACAGAGGATATGCCGAGTCTGTTTTGAGGCCTTATTGAGCAGCCCCTTCATCTGCTGCCCCTCAATGTACTGCATAATTATGGTTGATTCGGGTACGTCGACCATGTAAATAAGCGGTGTCGCCACCCCAGCAGTCTTCGCCTCATGCATTAACTGGGGTTCATGAACGGTGCGGTAACTGCGGATTTGCTCGTCAAGTTGTGCGGGTCGGTAGCGTTTGGGGATGCGGACTTTGATTATGGCTTTGCGGTTGTGCCAGTCGGCGAGGAAGAGGCTGGCTTCGGCGCCCTTCTTGAGTAGCCGCGTCTGCGGGGTTTTGTCTATTGTATCCATGGCACATCCACCTTGTCTACTCGCCAACGCAGCTTAACCATGCTCTCCTCAATCGGAGTAGTTAATCCATGTCTGTATGCGAGGGTTCCGGTCCATGCTATCATAGCGCCGTTATCTGTTGCGTATTGGATGGGTACTACGTTGAATTTGGCATCATGCTCAGACGCGATTATGGCTAGCATTGCTTGGAGTCGTTTGTTGGCAGCTACACCGCCCGTAAGCAAGACCTCTTTTTTCTCGGTATGAGCCAATGCCCGCTCTGAGACTTCTGTAACCATTGAGAAGGCGTGTTCTTGAAGGCTGTAGCAGACATCTTCCAGCCTAAACTTCTGAAGCTGAGTCGATGCAGCCGTTACTATCCCACTCAAAGACAAATCCATACCCTTAACCACATAAGGCAACGGCACCAGCTTTTCGCCCTTAAGCGCCAACTGCTCAATCGCGGCTCCAATCGGCAACCCCTTCTTGGTCTTCAATCCCGCTTCTCTGCCAAACACGTCCAAGCAGTTGCCCAATGCGATGTCAAGGGTTTCGCCGAAGACGCGGTAGCGGCCTGATTCGTAGGCTGTGACCATGGTGTTGCCTCCTGATGCGTAGAGGGTGACGGGGTCTTTGGCGCCTGTTTGGAGTTTGCCGATTTCTATGTGGGCGACGGAGTGGTTTACTCCGACCAAGGGGATTTGCAGGTAGCAGGCTAATGCTCTTGCAACGGTGGCTCCCGTCCTTAGCGACGGACCAAGCCCGGGACCTTGGGAAAATGCGATGCAGGTTAACTCTTTAGCTTTAATCCCTGCCTTTGTTAGGGCTTCATGCAGTACTATATCGGCTACTTCAGCATGGTGCCTTGCTGCTTCGCGGGGATGAATTCCGCCTTCGGTTGGGATGTAGCTATCAGATTTATTCGCTAAGATTTCCCCATTGAAGGTGGCTATGCCTATGCCGAAGTCGTCAGCTGAAGATTCGATGCCAAGGCAGTAATTGCCATCGGTTTTGGTGTTGCCGTTAGCCATAGTTTCCATCTTAATTCAGGGATACATATTTTTATGTGAATCCAACGCTTATACTATACTGTATTATTCGGAAGATGCCAAAATGCCAAAGCGTAACGACCTCGAACAGAAAGCACTCCATTATGTGGTAAATACGGGCTACCAAGGTGTGCTTCAGTCAGATTTATGGCGGGAACTGGGCGCAAGCAGCAGAGAGGGCTCCCGCGTTTCAATAAAGCTAGAAGAGAAAGGGCTTATCCGCAGAGAGAAAGAACTACAGGATGGCCGATGGACATACAGGCTCTACCCCAAGAGGTTGCCCGCATCGATTGAAACCATCATCGACTGCCCATGTTTACTCTGTCCAGACAATGCACGGTGTGACCCTACAACAGCAATTTCACCCAAGAGTTGCCCCCGATTAACTGAGTGGATTTTGAATTTAGGAAAAGAGCCAGTTGCAGTTCCTGAAGGCCTAAGCGCACCAGACGACATAATGGAGTGCTTTCTG
>JAMDCS010000060.1:6206-18981 GCA_023488835.1 Candidatus Bathyarchaeota archaeon | reverse complement strand
TAGCGCGGTCAACGCCTGTTTCGCTCTTCACGTAAGGCGTGTAAGTCTCATCAATAATCACATTAAGCATGGGTGTTTCTCCTCCGACTAAGTTGTCGAGTACTTGCTGAACGAAGTTGCGCAGAACCTTCACAAATTCGCATCTAAGTTTAGGTTGAATGCTGCGGTAAGCATCTCGAATTGCGCCGAGGACTTCGACGGTTTTGCGGATTTTCTCCATGCGCTCCAGCTTTTCTTGGGCAAGGTTGATGCGTTCTTTGGTGTCGTCTAAGCGGTTGGCGAGGTCTTTTTTACGGTTCTCTTTCGTCCGCAGATCTGATTCTACAACATAATATTGCTTAAACGCCTGCTCTCTTTTCGTTCGTGCTGCTTCAACGTCTGAGAGGTTGAATTTGCCGATTTCAAACTGCACTACTTCTAGCTGTGAATGCAATTCAGCTTCGACTTTTTGTTTTTCTTCAAACTCGTTTGAGAGATTAGTTAGGTTGTTTTCTTCTTCACTAATTCTTGCCTTTAAATCAGCTTCTCGTGTAACGCATGTTTGCAAGTTTGAGTAGGCTTCAGAGGCAGCTGTCTTGGTTTTTTGGAGGGTTGCAACTTCAATTCGAAGTTGATTAATGATTTTTTCCCGCTCAAGGTTCTCTTGCTGAATCTTTTGCATCAAGCCAGTCTTGTAATCGCCAGTTAAGGGCTGAATACAAAGCGGACACTTACTCTCCTCAGCCAATTCGCCAACTCTTTTTTTGTCGGTTTGCATACTTCGTGAAGTGGCTTCTTGCTCAGCTTTCAAAGTGCTGATTTTATCGTCAAACCCTGCCAAACAAGAACCCAACTGCTCCATGGGCAGATTGACTGGTAACCCTGCTTGCTCAAGCTTGCCCAAGCACATTTTCATCTGAGAATCCAGCGAGTTTTGGCGTTGATGCAGGTTGTCAACGATGGTTTTTTTGCCTTCTATGCGCTGGTTGAGGGAAGCCAAAGTGCTGGTCATGTTGGTGATGTTGGCGTTTAATCTTGCCTCTTTGCGTTTGAGTTCTTCCACAGCGAGTTTCTTCTCTTCCAGCTGCTTTAGTTTCGAGTTTGCTTCATCTAGCGATCTCTTGGCAACTGCCAGTTTCTCTGTTGAGTTCTCCAAATCCATCTCTAAAAGCGTAAACTCTTCGCTTGCCCTGTTGTATTCGTTGCTAAGTTTTTCTAAGCCGATAACATCCGGGTCTTTCTCGTAAACCCTCTTCTCAGTGTCATAGTCACGTTGGTACTGGGCAATGTTGCTCCATGCCGTTTCATAATCTGACAAGCCAAAAAGCTCATCCAAACGTCTTTGCCTATCCCGTGGCGCAGCATCCAACAATTCTTTGAGGTGTTCCTGCCTGAACCAGACGATTTCGCGGTAAAGGTCCTTATCCAAACCTGTAATAGCTTTAAACTGTTCGGCGATGGCTTCGGTTTTCATGCTGGCAACAAGCTTCTCGTCTTCATAGAGCTTGAGTTCTTCAAAGTCTTGATTGATGCTTTTGCCTTTCCTCTTCAATCCGCGAGTGAGTTTGTATGTGCTGCCGTTGTGCGTAAACTGCACTGTAACTTTGCCATAGTCAGCGCCTTCACGCAGCAAATACTCAAAACTCCTTCCAATCGAGTCGCCAAACAAAGCAAAATCAACAGCGTACATGACGCTGGATTTGCCACAGCCCAAACCGCCGACAAGACAGTTAAACCCACGTGTAAAAGGCACGGTGGATTTGACGTGGCTGCGGATGTTTTCAAGCTGTACTATTTCGATTTTCATTTGGCGAGCTCCTCGATGGTTTGCTTGACTTTGTCGTCTTGTTTGCGGGTTAAGGGCTCAATTAGGCTCAGTGCGCCTCTTGCGATTTTGTCTGCTTCGTCTTTTCCGTAACGTTCCGCAAAAATCTGCAGGAAGTACTCGAATGCTTTAGTTTTGAGGTCCTTAAATCCGCTTTCAAATATTGAACGCACGATTTCGTCTGAAACCGCAGTTTCCTTAAGCAGAACGATGGGGTGGACAAGCAGCGCTCTTTCGCCAGCAGCTCGGATTTTTGCTATGTCGATTTCTGTGCGGCTTGCTTCCGTTGGCAAGGTTCCCTTCAGAACGGGAATCACCACTGCGCCTTCAGAATCGGCATCCTTCACCATTTGAGTGGCTAACTCTGTGATTTTAGCCGATTGCATGCCTGAGAAGTCTTGCTCGATGATGACGAATCTGCGTGGAGACGTTAATTCGATTAGTTCGGGTTGGACTTGACCTTTATCGTTAACTTTAACGTAATAGAAGCCCTTGAGGTACTTGGCTTCGTCATAACTCACGGTTTCTGTGCAGCCGCTGTAAACTAAAATGCCGTCTTTGAACTTGCCAAGGAACCGTTCATGCACGTGCCCAGCCGCATAATAACAAAAACCGTCTGGCAACTCCTCAGGCAAAATTTCCGCTTCAATGTATGGTGGCTTAACGCTGGGCAAATCCAACGCGCCATGAAAAACAAAGATGTTGGCTACCCCAGCTTTCGGCGTTGGAGGGTTATCTGCCATGAATTTTGGGAGTGCCTCTTGGGTTTTATGCCTATTGTGGTAGGTTGGGATGCCGTAAACGTAGCAGCAATCGGGTTTGCTCCAGCATGCGCCTTGATGTCTGGGCAAATGAATGATTAATCCTGCGCTGTCAAGAGGATAGAGGATTGTGCTTGTTATGGTGTTTGGTGCGGAATCGTGGGAACCATCAACCGTTAAGACTGGGATGCCTGCATCTTTTAGCCGCTTAAAGCTGCGTATAGTGTTCTCTAAGGTATGGTTGGATGGTCTTGCCTGATGAAAAAGGTCCCCAGCAATAATCATGAAATCAGGTTTTAACTCGATTGCCCTATCCACAAGTTCTCTGAATGCATCGTCAAAGTCTTGCCTTCTTGCCTCTAAACCATACTGCGAATACCCCAAATGCAAATCTGACGCGTGAACAAAGCTAAACGGTTTCAAATTGGCAGGACTCTCTTGTGGTTGTTGATATGGTTTGGTTGTTTTAAAGCATTTACGCCAATTAAGTTTGGAGATTGTCGCTAATGGCAGTGACGGTGTTTAGAGAACTCTAAAGAATTTCCTTAACTAGGATTGCTACCTTGCACTTTTTCAATAAATCCTTATCTTGAGTGACTAATTTCAGGCCTTCTTTTTCAGCTAAGTATACATAAGAAGCATCGTAGAAGCTAAGGTGCCTTTCTATCGCAACTGCCAACACCTTGACTAAATCAACCTCTAATTTTCTTAGTGGACGAATTTCTTCAGAGAAAATCGTTGCAATTCTTATGGGGTCCTCAAGCTTTTTTTGTTGATTTTCCTTCCAAAATACATTCCCAATTTCATATTCCGTTAACGAGCTTACAGCACATTCATCTGCATTGAAGGGGACGTCTGAAAGCAGTATTGGATAAAGCGCTGAAGTATCTAGTAGGTACTTACATTTCGTCCCTTGCCGCTCTGACGTCATTTGCCCATTCCTCAGGTGTAACATGCATCAAACTGCGGAGTTCTTTTGCTCTTTGCTGCGCTTTTGCCTTTTTCTCAGCGACCAGTTGTTCAAGAAGGTTTTCCATTTCTGCTCTTAAGTCAACCCCTAGCTTTTCTGCTTCGTCTTTGAGGCTTTTTTTGACTCTTACAGATAATACTTCAGTTGTCACGTTTTCGCCTCGTATACAATATGACCTAAATGTATACAGGTTATATAAGATTGTTGTAAGAACGTGGTATTTTCTTGTTTTTGAGGGAAAAATATAAACCATCATTCATCCTTAAAGTGTGAAGGCGCCAAACTAACATGAAATGTCAAGCATGCATGCAGGAAACTCTTCTTCCGTTCCGTTGTCCCCATTGCGGTGGACTATTCTGCAGTGCTCACCGTTTACCAGAGAACCATAAATGCCCAAAAATCGACGCTGCACGCGCCCAAAAGCAAGGACAAGTATTAACGCCAGAATCTTACAACTCGTACAATTACAGTTACGTTTTTGGTCAGCAGCCCATTCAACGCAGCCACCACGTTTACTTTAGTCCCAAAGAGCTAAAACATATAGGGATTGCAGCGTTGCTGGTGGTCGGCATCGGCTTTTCCATCGGGTTGTATGGGAACTATTTTGGAGGTTTCCTGTTTGAGTGGACATGGGGTATGATGGCGGCTTTCGCAGCTATCATGACTGTGTCTTTTCTAACTCATGAAATAGCACACAAGGTTATCGCTCAAAAGAAGGGTTTGTGGGCTGAATTCCGCTTAACCACTTGGGGCTCAGTTTTGACTTTTGCATCCATATTTCTGCCTTTCAGGATGATTGCTCCAGGTGCAATGATAATTGGCGGTTCAATACATAGCGGTGAAGATATTGTAAAGATTTCGATAGCTGGGCCAATAACTAACCTTGTTTTCTCCAGTGCTCTTCTTGGATTTGCTTATGCTCCATTGCCAGGTGCGTATTCCAGCTTGCTGTTTTTTGCGGCTTACATCAACGCTTTCATGGCGGTCTTTAATCTGATACCATTTGGAATTCTGGATGGTTTCAAGATTTTCAGCTTTAACAAGAAACTTTGGGCTTTAGCTTTTATCCCGAGCGTTATTCTAGCAATAATTACTTTCTTACACGTTTAAAAAAATTAATGGTTTATTGCCCTCTTTCAAAGAGCAAGTAATGGTTGACGGTGTAGTTCCATGCTCCACCCATTCCAGCAGTGCTGTACGAGTTCAATCGCCAACCCTGCTGCTCCCATTCCATGATTGCTTTGCCAACCTCATCATGATGGCTGACCAAGATGCATCTCCACTCTTTCATAGCTTTCACCTCTTGGTTGCACAAACCCTTCTTTTGAGATTTAAGGCGTTTGCTGGAAAAGCAAATTGAAAACAAAAAATTTTAAAAATGTTTAAAATTTAGATGAGTTCGATTGTGACGTGGACTTCTTCTGGAACACGGATACGCATGATTCTGCGCATTACGCGTTCTTCAGAGTCGATGTCGATTAAGCGTTTGTGAATGCGCATTTCCCATCGGTCCCATGTTGCTGTGCCTTCGCCTGATGGTCCTTTGAGGACTGGAACGCGCAAGCGTTTGGTTGGCAGTGGTACTGGGCCGTTCATTTTCACGCCTGTTTTTGAGGCGATGCTTTTCAGTTCCCCACATACCTCTTCTAATTTACTGTAATCTGTGCTTGTGAGGCGTATTCGTGCTTTTCTGACCATACTTTGATGTCAAATCCCGTTTGTTGCAAACCATAGACACAATAGCCAAACATAAAAACCTATCGACCAACAAAAACAAGGCTATACAGAAAACCAAGGCGTCGACACACTGTTGCTCGGGAAAATCTATAGCCCCCTTATATATAGAGAGAATTGCTAAGTGAACTTTTGGTTAGAAGAAAGCTTGAACTTAAGGTTCAGATGGGTTGCTGATACGTTTTTTGATAGTTTCGATTTGCTGTGGTGTAAACAGCTCTTCTTTGCAGGAAGGGCATCTGAGCGCTTTCACATTATGCAAGACAACGCCCTCCAATTCGAAATCAAACTCGACTTCAACGAATTCGACGCAGCATGAGGGGCAAAGCAGGGCATTTGCTTTTGTGCCGTTCAGATTACTGGGTGAATTTTTTTCCAAGCTCTTCTGCCCAAACCTCAACCTTAGCCAAATCCGTGTTATCTACCATGGTTTTTCTAAAGTATCTTATACGTCCGCCGAAGGCTTCCGTGCTTACAGGATTAATCTTGGGATATTTAGCTAACGTTTTTTCTACAAATTTGGCTTTTGCATTGTCATAGCTTCCAGGGGTACCCGCCCAGGAAGAGGAAACAAAAAAGGCGACATGTTTGCCGCTTAAATCGTTCTCAAGAAACTTTAGTGCTTTACTGTAAACTTTTCCTCCTCTCACACCGCCGCCGATGATGATGTTTTGGTACAGTGATAGGTCAGCGGGCTTCTGCTTTTTGAGGTCAACCAAATCAACCTCCAACTGGAACTTGGAGCGCAGGGTTTCCGCTATTTTCCTCGCTGCCTCCTCAGTGGCTCCACCCTTACTTTCATACGCGATAAGCGTTTTGCCTGCGCTCATCTTTTCAGGTGCTTCCAGAAGGCTCTTTAGCGGATGTTACCTTTATGCCGCAGTTGCTACAGAAAACTGCGCCAGAAACATTCTTAGTTCCACAGCTGGTACATGCCACCGTGTTTTGAACGGGCGTTTGCTGGGTTGAGGAGGTTTTTTGCTGCATGTTCTCGCTGACCTTTTTAAACGCAGCTTGCGTTTCTCGCGCCGCCAAAGTGAATGCTTTTTCGAGTTCAAGTCCTACTTGGTAGAAGGCATCCCGCAGCTCGTCAGATGGATACATTGCTTTTGCAGTTTTGCCTGCTTGAGTTTTTGTTCCACATTTAAAACAGAAATATGCTTCATCATCTATTTTTGTGCCGCAGTTAGAGCAGTAAACCATTTTTTTCACCAGTGAATATGCATGTGCACTGTGAATTTAAGCCTTTACAGTATCGTCTTGGTTCATTTTTCTCAAACCTTAAATTTAGAACCGCTAAAATATCTTAATATGCCTGCTAAGGCAGAGAAAGTAAAACCCAACAAGGAAGCTCTAAAGAACCACATTCCGTTACCTGAGTGCGAGGTAAAAGAAGGCGAAGTTTGGTATCCGCCTGATGAATTCCTAATTTATTCACATGATATTATGATCGAACGTTATGGTTATTGGTCTGGATTTGAAGTTGGAATAGAACCATATCACCACTTTATTGAAGAAATGAAAAAAGCTGAGGGCATTATCGCAAAGCAGCCATTCTTTTACAAAGAATTGCAACTAGTAGAATCTTTCAAGACGGGCACCACAGAACAGCTTTCGAAGTGACAAAGGCATTCCTTGAGGTGAATGGAGCAACATTTAAGGAGAAAGATGATCAAAAGATAATCAAATTTATTAAAGACGTTCGTAAATACTCCATTGAAGACATAGAAAGTTGGATTAAAAATGGCACGTTGTAAACGACCCTATGAAATACTCATCAGGAACATTAAGGCTGATGACAAAATTCTTAGGGGGACTCAATAACAGCGCTGTCAAAACTAAGACTTAATTGGACATTTAATTGAAGTTAAACCGAATATTTTGGTATTAAGCAGACTGTTTTTAGTAATAAAAAATAGAAAAGAAAAAAGGTTGCTATGCTTAATCTACGAGTTTTCCTCGGGCGTCCTCAATCAACTTTACTGTCTGCAGGCGCCATGGCTCAAAATCCGCTGGCGTATCTGGGTAAGTGTTGTAGTGTGCTCTTAGACCCTTCATCATTGTAACTGTCAAACGTAGCCTGTTTAGGAAGCCAACTCTTCTGAGGCCTCTGAAGACGCGTTTGGCGGTTTCGGTGATGTTTAGGTGGAAGTCGTCGCCCATGCCTGCCTTTAAGACGTCGTCTTCAGTCATGAGTTTCTCGTTCATGCCATAGTTTAGGTCTTCGTCGCTGCAGGATAAGAGAAACATTTTGAATATGTCTAGGGTGCCTTGTTTTTTGCCGTAGGTGTCGATGTATTTCTTGTTGTAGCCCCAGAGCGCTTCTTTGGTGGGTTCGCCTTTTGAGAGTGCTTCTGCGATTTGTTGTCCTGCAAAGTAGCCGCTTAGCATGGAGGGTCCGATGCCGCCGCCGTGAATGGGGTTAACTAACGAGGCAGCGTCGCCGACCAACATTACGCCGTTTGAAACCATGTTGTCTAAGGGTCTACGGACTGGATCAAACCATGAGCCACCAGTCAAAACCAAGGAGCCATCAAAGATTGGTTTCTTAAAGGCAGTGTCGTAGAGCTGCTGTTTGGGGTTAGGGTAGTTTTTACGCATGCAGATGCCTAAGCCGACGTTGACTCGGGCGCCGCCTTTGGGAAAAATCCATATGTAACCGCCTGGGGATGCTGTTTGGTTGAGGTAGATTTCGCAGAAGTTTGTGTTTTCGTTTTCTTGTTTGAGTTGACGGATTTCTCTGTAGCATGCTTCAACGTCTTCGTTTGCTATGTCTCGGTCTATACCCATTTCGGCTGGGAGTTGTTTGCGTACCATGCCGAAGTAGCCGCTGGCGTCAACCACAACTTTGCTGCGCATCTCTGCAACTTTGCCGGTTTTCATGTTCTTGGCTGTGATGCCTGCGACTGCGCCTTTCTCAATGATTGGTGAGCGGAAGTTCATGTTATCCAGAAGTACTGCGCCTTTGTCGGTGGCTTTGTTGAGGAGCCATTGCCCAAACAGCCGCCTGTTAAGTAGGAAACCGATGAAGTCTTTGTCTGCGATGGTGAAGACGGTGTTTTCGTCGGGTGAGTAAATTTTTATTCCGTCAATTTTTGTTTCCAATTCGCCGCCTGTGGGCTTTTCCAAACCTAAGAACTTTAGGTGGTGCTCGCCTAGGGCGTCGCCGCAGATTTTTTCTCCGATTTCTTCGCGTTTTTTCTTTTCCACTAAGCAGACTTTTAAGCCTGATTCAGCGATGGTTTTTGCTGCTAAGCAGCCTGCTGTTCCTGCGCCAACAACTATGGCGTCATATTTTTCCATGAGTTTTGTTCCTCCGAATGTTAACTTTACTTTGTATACCTTGTTGTATATGTAAAGCTTAATAAATTATGAAGTAAGCAAAACCACACCGAGTGTAAGTCGCATGAGTGCCCCATTAACTTTGAGCGCAGAATTCCGTAAACTCGTCGAAGCCCGCATGAACCAAGTCCTAAAAGGCATAGAAGTAACCTTCAATCAAATCATAGAGAAACAAAAAATCACCCCAACTGAACTCAAAGATGAATTGGAAAGTCTCCAAGAAAGCTTCAACTTTCTGTTCCAGAAGTGGAGCCTCGAAATCCTCTATACGCTGCTGCTCAAAGATGCCCTTGGTTTTGGAGGGATAAAAAAAATCTTAACAGTAAACTCGCGAACCCTCTCTGACAAGCTTAAGATGCTTCAAAAACACGGCTACATAACAAGAAATGTCACATCTGGACCGCCACTGCGGGTGGAGTATGCTTTGACTCCTAAGGGAAAAGATACTGTGCTTCTCGCTTTGCCCCTGCTGTACTATTCCAGTTCAGCATAGCTATGGTTTGGGCAGGTTTTTCCTGAACGTTTGAGGAAGACTTGTTGACTCTTTCACAGTCTCAAAAACCATGCACGTCAGCGTCTTGTCTAAACCCTTAATTAAACGCAACTTGTCGACTACAAACTTGCCGACTGCATCCACGTTTTCCGCACGCAACTTTACGAGCAAATCCCAATCGCCAGTGATGATGTGGACTTCTTGGACTTCAGGAAAGCGTGCAATCTCTTCTGCTACTTGTCTTTGGGAAATTGGTGTTTCGTCTTCGTTTTTTGCTCTATAAGAAACCGAGGCTAAGATGAAGGCGGCTGTGCCGAGGTTGAGTTTTTCTGCGGAGAGGATGGCTCGGTACTGTTTTATGATGCCCATTTCTTCCATGCGTTTGGTTTTGGCGAAGACTGTGGTGATTGGGATGTTGGTTTTTTTGGCTATTTGGTTGGCGGTTAGTTTGCTGTTTTCTTGGATTAGTGTTAGAATGGCGAGGTCTTTTTCGTCTAGTTTAAGGCTCATATGTAATTATTACAGGTTTCAAGTATAAAAGCTTGTATTAATTGTAAATTATCCATGTTTTATTGTAGAAAATTTATTACCTGCCCTGCACAGTGTACACAAAAACAAGTTCACAGTGACCTAAATTGCCAAAACAAGAATTAATAGAAATGCCCAAACCGTTAGACCAACTGACGGCAACGGAAATAGAAAGAAAAGCCTGCATAGGCAAAATCATGACTTCCACCCTAAGAAGCCTCTCAACCACTTTTGTTAACAAAGGCTTCCAATGGCTCCTTCCAGTAGCGCTCAGCCAAAGCACTGACCCGCTCTGGCCAGACCCAGGCGCATCCATAGAGAAAAGAATCGAAGTCGACATCTACGGCAAACCAGTCCGCACCACAGCCAGCATGATCATCCACAAACTCGTCGCAGCCTCAACCGCCTACCCCAAACTATTCATACTCTCACCCAACATCCGCATCGAAAAAGCTGAACGCGCAAAAACAGGCAGACACATCTACGAATTCACACAACTGGACTTTGAAGCCAGAGATGCATCCTCAAAAGACGTTTTCGCCCTGGTTGAAGAAGCCATAAGCACTCTAGTCAAAGACTTAAAGCGTGAAATGAAGAGCGAATTAACTACTCTGTGCCGCTGTGACAGCCTAAAGGCGCCCAAGACGCCCTTCAAAATCTACGACCGCGTAGACCTTGAGGCCAAATACGGTGCAGATTGGGAAGCAGGCATATCCCAAGAAACAACCGAGCCAGTTTGGGTAACAAACATCCCCCGAGAATTCTATGACTTTGAAGATTTCAAGACAGGCAAATGGGACAACTATGACCTGTTCCTGCCACAATTCGGCGAGGTCCTCTCAGGCGCCAAACGCGAATACGAGTACGCTAAAATCCTAAAGAAAATTGAGCGCGACCAAATCAAGAAAGAAAACTATGCACTAGTGCTAAAAATGGCTAAAGAAGGCAGACTCAAACCCACTGCCGGAGGAGGCATAGGCATGGAGCGCTTAGTCGGCTGGATTGCAGGCGTCAAACACATCGGTGAATGCCAACCGTTCCCACGTGTACCAGGAAACGTCAACGAGCTCTAAAGGAAATGAAGACCACAATGAATCCATACCTTGAAGCATTACAATCCAAATTAAGTGTAGCAGATTTCCAAAAACTAAGCGCCATCGACAACCCAAACGTCCACGAGTTTATCGCTAAAGAAAGCGACCTATGCCACGCCGAAAAAATCTTCATCTGCAGCGACTCAGCCGAAGACATCGCACATGTCCGAAAACAAGCAGTGGCGACTGGAGAAGAAAAAGCAATCCTGACAATGTCTGGGCACACCGTCCACTTTGATGGCGAACAAGACCAGGGAAGAGACCGCCAAAACACCAAATACCTCGTAGCCAAAGGCGTAAGCTTAAGCAAGGCGCTCAACCAGATGGACCGCCAAGAAGGTCTAGCAGAAGTCAGAGGATTGCTTCGGGATTCAATGGTGGGCAAAACAATGATTGTCCGCTTCATCTCGTTGGGTCCAGCAGACTCGGTCTTTACGATTCTTGGTTTACAATGTACCGATTCATGGTATGTAGCGCATTCGGAAGATCTCCTTTACCGTCCTGGCTATGAACAATTCGTGAAGACAGGACCCAAAAGCGACTTCCTACGTGTCCTCCATTCAGCAGGAAGACTAAGCGAGGACATGGTAAGCATAGATTACAGTAAAAAACGCATCTACATCGACCACATGGACAACACCATCTACAGCGTCAACACACAATACGCAGGCAACTCGGTGGGCTTCAAAAAACTTGCCTTCCGCTTGGCAATCCGCAAAGCCAGCAGCGAAGGATGGCTAGCCGAGCACATGCTGCTCATGGGCGTGTTTGGTCCAAATGGACGCAAAACCTACTTTGCAGGCGCTTTCCCCAGTGCATGCGGCAAAACCTCAACAGCTATGCTTCCAGGCGAAACAATCCTTGGCGACGACATCGCTTACATCCGAGACATCGACTCTGTCGCCCGCGCAGTGAACGTTGAATCAGGTATATTCGGCATTATACAGGATGTTAACCCAAAAGACGACGCGCTAATCTACAAAGTCCTGACTAACCCGGGAGAAATCATCTTCTCCAACATTCTAGTTAAAGATGGCAAACCATACTGGCTGGGCATGGGGAAAGAACTGCCTAAAGAAGGCTGCAATTACACTGGAACATGGTATGAAGGCAAAAAAGACGAAAACGGCAACGAGATACCAGCTGCCCACAAAAACGCACGCTACGCAGTTGCACTGAAAGCTCTGGAAAACGTTGACCCTGAATTGGATAATCCTAACGGTGTTGAATTAGGCGGCATAATGTATGGCGGACGCGACGTTAAGGCATACGTTCCTGTTCAGCAAAGCTTCAGCTGGGACCACGGCATAGTCGCATACGGCGCCTCACTTGAAACAGAAACCACATTCGCAACCATCGGCAAAGAAGGCGTTCCAGAAATTAACATGATGAGCATCCAAGACTTCATCTCCATCCCAATGGGCAAAAACGTTCACAACAACTTGGATTTCGGACGAAAACTAAGAAAGCAACCCATAGTCTTCGGCGTAAACTATTTCCTAAAGGAAGTTGGCAACGGCAAATACCTTAACAGTCCACAGGATAAGCATGTTTGGATAAAATGGATGGAACTACGAGTACACAACGAAGTGGGCGCCCTAAAAACACCAACTGGCTACATACCAAAATACGAGGACCTACGCAAACTCTTCAAACAGGTGCTTGGCAAAAACTACGCTAAAGAAGACTACATCAAACAATTCACTATACGCGTCCCAGAGAACCTAGCAAAGATCGAGCGTGTCTCGCGTTTCTACCAAGAAAACGTCACGGACACCCCGCTGGAAATGTTCGGTATCCTCTACATGCAGCGCGAACGCTTACTCGAAGCTAAGGCGAAGTATGGCGATTACATTTCACCTGAAAACTTTGAAAAAGAAGCAGAGGGGTAAACGCGATAGTGATGAATAAATCAGTTATTTATTCCTTTTTTTGCGTCAAACTTTTAAATGGATTCCACATACTGAATAGAAATTCATAACTGTTAATTAATAAAAACGGTCAATGAAAATTTAAAGAAAAAAGAGTGAAGGAATATGATGATGAAAA
>JAMDCS010000060.1:0-6196 GCA_023488835.1 Candidatus Bathyarchaeota archaeon | reverse complement strand
ACTCTTTTTTCTTTAAATTTTCATTGACCGTTTTTATTAATTAACAGTTATGAATTTCTATTCAGTATGTGGAATCCATTTAAAAGTTTGACGCAAAAACGGTCAATGAAAATTTAAAGAAAAAAGAGTGAAGGAATATGATGATGAAAAAGCTGGACAAGAAAGCTTCGGCATACAAGATAGACTTGGCTACCCTCGAAGGTGACGGTTCGTTCCAATGCCCCAAATGCGGAAAGTCAATATCGCCTGATGATGAATCGGAAGAGAACTACCGCATCTTAGATACTAAAGTCGTCAATGACGAACTTGCTGAGTTAGTTATCAGCTGCGCCAAATGCGGAAGCACCATAAAGCTTACTGGTTTCCAACAAGGATTAGATACTTAACATCCTTAGTTTTTAAAAAACTAAACTTTTGGTTTTATTAGAAACCATTAGGTTCAGCTGTACCACATATCACTAAGTTCCGATTTGTTCAAGGCGAATCCTTTATTTCATCTATAGCATATTTGCATGTTGATTTGTATGCTCATTGAAACCTTCACCGTTGGCATGTTATCAACCAACTGTTACGTGGCTATCTCCAAAGAAACAAAAGAAGCAATCCTGATCGACCCAGGACATGAATTTTCATCCGAAGCCAAACCAATCTTCGACTACATAACCAATGGGAAGTTAAAGGTAAAGTTTATCGTGAACACACATGGACACGACGACCACATTAAGGGAAACGCACTTTTCCAGCAAAAACTCAACGTTCCCATCTGCATCCACCCGCTTGACGCCCATTTCATCGAAGGCACAGAAAAAGGCAGGTTTCCAGCTAACGTTATGCTGGAAGATGGCAACTTAGTAAAGTTTGGCAGCGAAACCCTCAAAGTAATGCATACACCCGGACACACGCCTGGGAGTATTTCGCTTGTCGGAGAAAAACTCGTTTTCACAGGAGACACGTTGTTTGCTGGCGGAATCGGCAGAACTGACTTTCCAGGCGGCTCAATGAGTGACATGAGGCTTTCTTTGAAAAAACTTGTAAGTTTGCCTGATTACTTGCTTGTTTATCCTGGACACGGCGAGACTTCGATGATTCGCGAAGAAAAAAGAATGAACCCTTTTTTAAACAATAGAAGCAAAGATATGCTGTTTTAGTAAGTGCTTGGGTTTTGGCTGATTTCCTGCAGTGCCCGCAATCGCTTGATTATGTTTGGGTGAGTTGAGAAGATTTCGGTGAACTTGTCAACTGATGTGGGTTGTTTTGCGAGGGTTTCTCTTAGCAGGTCCCGCTTGTTTGTTATGCGGTTTGCGTTTAGCTCTGCTGCGTCCGCGTTTGCGCGTTCGGGGTCAGAAATGAATAGGGCTTTGTAGGAACTGTTGCCTTTCTGTTGGTCTTTTTGCTTAGTTGGGTGCTTGCTTTCTTGCACAATTGTTACCAATCCAGTGGAGAGTTTTTCTGCGCCGTTTTCAACAATTGCAGCGCTGTGTCTATCAGCATAGTATTCACGTAAACGGCTTAGGTAAAGTGTGAATAGTGTTAGTATCCAGGAGAAAGCCATGAAAGCAATGCCGATTAAGGCGTTGTTGCCGCCACCTTCGTTTTTGCGTTGTCCTCCGCCGAAAACGCCTGAGAGCATAAGCGAGTAACCAATGTAGTAGAACAGCGCTGGCAAGAACGAAACCACCATCATAACCTGCACGTCACGGTGTTTTAAGTGACCAAGTTCGTGCCCTATGACGGCTTCAACTTCTCCGTCGTCAAGGTTCTTCAAGAGCCCTTGAGTTACTGCGACTCGGCTGCCCGTTAATGGTGAGCCGTATGCGAATGCGTTGGGCAGTGAGATTTGTGATAGCATGAGTTTTGGTTTGGATATGCCGCTTTTTCGGCTTAAATCTGAGACCATTTGGTGTAGCTGGAGGTTTTCGTTTTGGGGCATTTCTTTAACTTTGTATATTGCACCTACCAGGTAGGGTGATAGTAGCCATTGGGCTATGTTGAGCACTACCACGAATATTCCTATGGTTAACAGGCTGAAGCCTATTCCAGCCCAAGTTAAGATGACCGTGAATACGAGTGTGGTTAAACCAAAGATTACGGCTAATGTCGCAGCCATAGAAAGTCGAAGTTTCCAAGCGTTCATGCTTTCTCACTGTTTGATTCTTCATGTGTTTTCTTGCGCGCTTATAACTTTTACGTATTAATGCAAAAGATATATCCTTGGAAGACTGTGACCTAACTTTTGTGGACATCAGCCACAAAAATGAGCCGTGAAGAATTAGAACTGAACTTTTCCCCATCATAGCCGCCATAAACCCTCTTAACTACAAAACCAGCCATCTCCAACAAACTCTGCAACCTACTGCGCTCATATAGGCGTACAACATGCTCAAAGGTCACTTCCCGCCCAGTTGCCTTATCGCAAACAACCCAAAAATCGCAAAGTCTATCCCCGTTTTGGTTCACTTTTCGTTTTTGAAACAGGAAAAAACTCGGATATTCAAAATGGCTGGATTTTGCTGATTTAAATTTTTGTTTTAGTTGTTCTTTATTAAAGACGTCAATAGCCAACACGCCATTTTTGCCCAGCACTTCCCGCAGTTCAGTAAGAATAAGCAGGTCATCTTGCTCGGAGGGCAGGTAGCCAAAACTCGTATCCATGCTTATCGCAGCAGCGAACGTTCGGGTCTTGAAGGGCAAAAACCGCATATCACCCCTAACAAGCTGCACCTCGCGCCACCGCTGTTTGGCTATTCTGAGTAGGTTAGCTGATACATCCAAACCTACCATCCTATAACCTTGTCGACTGAGAGGAATCGAGTGCCTTCCCGTTCCACAAGCAACATCCAAAACGTATCCTTCTGGCTTGAGGTGGCTTTTTAGGAATTGAAGTTGTTTTTCCGTTTGGCTTTTGTCCGCTATCTCTGCCCAGTAAATGCCCATTTCATCAAAAACGTTTACCGTCAAGTTCACCTCGAGTTTTTCCTTAAACAAAACAATAATACATTAACCTCGGCACGATTTAGCGGTTTGGTTTCGAGCCGCTTAAATAGCTACACTGCTTACTTTTCTAATTCACTGGAGAAGAAGCCTTGACTGAGAAGCAGGAGTGGCAGCACCTCTATATGCTCCTAAAACTCGCCGAGATGGGTGCTTACAGGCGAATCGCCAAAATCTCAACGGAGTACTTAGCCAAAAAACTAGGTATCTCCCAGCAGACAGCCTCACGATACCTAATAGAGCTTGAACGTAAGGGCTGGATCCAGCGCAACATAACTCCAGATGGCAGCTTAATCAAAATCGAAGAACAAGGCACCAAAGAGCTTAAGAAATTGTATTCTGAGCTTAAGGTTTTGATGGAAAAATCTTATCCGCCCTCGGTGACTTTGGAAGGAACCGTTTTCGCGGGCTTAGGTGAAGGAGCCTACTACATCACAAAAGAACATTATCGAAAGCAAATTGTTGAAAAGTTAGGTTTTGATCCCTACCCGGGCACACTCAACCTTAAATTATCAACGGACTATGACGTCAAGACTCGCATGGAACTGGATGCGTACCCAGCGATTGAAGTTAAAGGCTTCAAGAACGAGGACCGCACGTTCGGTTTGGTGAAGTGTTATCCTGCCATTATTGGTGGCACGGTTAAGGGTGCGTTGATAACGGCTTTGCGTAGCCATTATGATGCTTCTGTTTTGGAAATAATTGCGCCCGTTTGCCTCAGAAAAGCACTCTGCCTAAAAGACGGCAACAAAGTTAAAGTTGAAGTCTACACGCAACCAAGCTAAAACGGCATAGCAACCGAATACGAATGCCCAACCTTCTCCTGGTGGTCTGGTTTACGTCTTGTGGCAATTAGGTAGCCCAGAAGCAACCCGAAAACTAATCCGCCTAAATGCGCCACGATGTTGACGCCTTCACCTGTGTTGATGAAGAATAGAAAGAAAGCGTACACTAATGCTCCAAGTATCGACTGCCGCACAGAACGCCTGCCATAAATTACGCATGCGCCAAACAATGCGAATATGGCGCCTGATGCTCCTACGGAAATAAATAAGGGTCCAAACACTAAAGAAAGGACGTTGCCGACTAAGCCGCCGACGAGGTAGATTGTGAGGAATTCGGGCAGCGAAAACATTTCTTCTCCCCGCAAACCGAAGATGAGTAGGAAGAGCATGTTGCCGGTAAGGTGAACTATCGAGGCGTGGATGAATATGGCTGTGAACAGTTGCCAGTAGGCGCCTTGGAAAACATACAGGTTTACTTGTCCCCACTGGTAGACGACGCTGTCGCCTGTGGTGAAGGCGTTTCCGCCGACGATTGCACCGTAAATGTAGATAGCCACGTTTAACGCAATTAAAATGTACGTTGGCTTATATTTCTCGCAACCCATAACTCTGCAACCGTTATTTGGAAAGTTTATCTATTATTTTCTGTTTAATCTTTGATGAACTATCTAAAGCATTCTCCCCAAACCTGCCAATCCTGACAACCTCAACGGGCAGTTTATGGTTAGCAACGTATGTTTTAACATCCCTCTCCATGTCTGCTTGGTCGTAGCCTAAAGCGATTACGTCTGGCTTAATCTTTTCGATTACTTCACCGATGTCAAATTTTTCATAACCAAGAACAGCTTCATCAACAACTTTCAACGACTCCACCAGTGCACAGCGCTGATCCTCACTCATGATTGGTTTTCTGCCCTTAGTTTTCTCAACTGTGCTGTCTCTGGCTATGATGACTATTAGTTTAGCGTTTTTTCCGCCTGCCCTCTTGGCATCTTCCAAAAACCTAACGTGTCCAAGATGAAGCAGGTCAAACACGCCTGAGGCTAAGACAACTTTTTTTCTTGGTTTGTTGGCCATTCAAACTTCACAGCGCCGATTAATCTTAAAGCATCAAGTAGCCCTTCGCAGTAAGCTACTGAGGTTAAGCTGGTTTCAAGGTTGCCCTGAGCCTTATAATACTTTGCATCCTCCAAATAATCAGTTGCATAACGCAAAACAGCAGTCACTGTCTCTTCAGTTAGGCTAATTGGAGTTTGTGTTCGCTTAAGTTCCTTGAAGACTTTTTCAGCCATAGAAATGTACTTGGCAGTGAGCGTTTCCAGACTTATTTGGCAAGCCTCCGAAATGTCGCTGGTGCACCCGCAAAAGCAATCAACGAATCAGCCTCCATAAAATGCAAATCCCCCGGAAAAATCAAGCTGAAAGGCGGTTTACCGAAATCAAAATTCGCTAAATCTTTGATGAAGTCGGCTTTTAGGGTTGGGCTGTTGCCGCCTGCCCTTGCTATTCCAACCGCAACCGTGTCTGGGGTAATTATATCAAGTTTCTTTTTTTCTTCAACTTCCCGAAGCATCTTTACGGCTTGGTTGATGCTTAGGAAGAGTTTTTCTTTAGCCTTCAAATCTAAAAGGCAAAGCGTATGCAAGCCAATCTTCTTGTTTTGGGCAATGACATTGTAGGGTGTTTCCGAAAAATTCTCGGGGAAAGGCACGGTGACGGTTTTTCCGAATTTGTAATTGTGCAAGCCTGATAGGCTGATGATTGCGGACATGATGGATGTGCCGTGGATTATGCGCGTTTTTATTCCCTGCTTTTCGGCGTCAATCCGCAGGGTAACGTGGGTTGTTGCGATGAAGGGGTCACCTGGAACAAGAAACACTGCCTTGCCTTTTTTGGCGGCTTGGAGGATTTGGCTTCCGTTTTCTTCCTCAAGGTCCCGTCTGGAAACCACTTGGATTTTTTTACCGCATAACGCCTCAAAACGTTCCAGTGAGAAGTCGGGCATGAGACTTGTGTAGGTCTCCATGAAAACGTGGTCCGCCGATTTAGTTTCTTCTAAACCTTTGACGGTGATGCCTTTCTCGTCGTTTAATCCTAAGCCTATGAAGACAAGTTCATTCAAATGTGAGCCCTTGTAGAGTAATTGGGCGCTTAAAACTTAAAGTTATTTTTCTTTAATATCGCCGTTTTCAACTAAAAGGTTGTAGTAGTACATGCATGTTCCCGGGGTGAGTCCGTGGCGTTCGCAGAAGATGGCGAGAACTTTCTCGGCTGGCTGGTCTGGCTTTTTTTCCTTTATCATTTCTCTTAGTTCCTGAATTTTGTGTTTGTCTAATTTGTCGCTCAACAAAAAAATCTCCATGCTATGGCTTTCTTATAGTATCATTGTTTTGCCCTCTCAAAAACCCTTTTTAACGTAA
>JAMDCS010000080.1 GCA_023488835.1 Candidatus Bathyarchaeota archaeon | reverse complement strand
TCACCGTTTTTGGATATTTTGCGTTAAATATCAATAATCTAAACTGCCCTTGTTTATATTGACTTAAGAAGGCCCGCCGTTAGGTTAGCTACTATAGACATACGAAGTATTCAGCTACAGTAAGCCCTTTTCTGCTGCATTTACCAGTTTAATTTATATAAAGAAAATTGTTTATTGTTTCGATAACAAATGGCTTGGTATTCACTACTTGTACTCTTTGCTGGCATTGCCATAGTCGTTTATGGTGCAGATGAGGCTATTAAGCGGCTTCTAAACCTGTCAAAGTTCTTCCGCATTTCTGCTTTCGTCACAGGTGTAGTAATAGCTGGTACGCTTGCGGTTCTTCCAGAGTTGTCTATTGGTATCCTATCCGCATTTGAAGGTTCATCAACATTCGGTTTAGGATTAATCTTTGGTGCTAACGTTGCCGACTTGACATTAGTCATTGGGGTTGTGGTATTTGTTGCAGGTGAACAAAAAATAACACCAAGTATGCTAAAGAACTTGAAAGTATCTTTTATTGCGGTTCTTCTTCCAGTATTTCTCCTTCTTGACGGCGAAATCTCCAGATTAGACGGCGTTTTTTTGGTGGGTGCTTTTGTGGTCTATGTTATTTGGCTGCTCAGAAGTGGACGCGGTGAAAAAGGCATTGCCGAACGTATGCGTCTATCAAGAAAGGTCATTCGATTAAGCATAACCGTTTTTCTCCTTGCCATCGGTATAACGGTATTGTTCATAGGCAGTGAACTCGTAACTACCTCTGCACAAGAGTTAAGCTCAGTTTTAGGATTACCCTTATTCCTGATAGGTATTATCGTAGCTATTGGAACATGTTTGCCTGAGATGGCTTTTGCAATTCGTGCATCAGAAAAAGAAGGATCGATTGGCATTGGAAACATTTTAGGAAACGTCCTTGCCGACTCAATGTTAACAATAGGCATAATCGCAATTATTTACCCTATCAGAATACCAAATATGGCTTCACCATTAACCGCTGGAGTGTTCGTTGCACTATCGGCAATATTTGTATATATACGTTCAAGGGATGGACTCATAAACAAAAAAGACGCGGCTTTCTTGCTTGGGGTTTATGTTATTTTTATTTTGCTTCAGTACTTTTTTGAAGTACTGGGCAGTTAAGCGCACACTTCCTTGGCAGCACCTAAATTCCCAACTAAATCAATGTGACTGCTATACCCCCAGTCTTTTTGTTATGACGGCACCAGCGTTGGCTATATGTTAATTCTTATAAAGTGTTCTTGTTGATAGGGTTGTTTTGTGTAGGCAGCTCTGGGGAAAGCGGTAAGCTTGACCTCTCCCCGGGGCTGCGGGCTTGCCTTTTCCCCATGGGTTGACCGACTTTCGGGTCTGTTGCTGATTTGAGTGAAGGTTCAGGCTGTGGGAAATGCAAGCGAGTTCATGAGCAGATAGCTCAGATTCTGCCTTTTCGCGTGCTGGAATCTGCTGAGGGTAAGCCATTGCGGATTGCAGGCGTTGCTATGACTACGGGCATGTCCCGTAACCACAACGTTTACACTTCTGAAGAGTTGGAGGCTTTTGCCCCTAAACTTGTCGGGGCACCCCTCTATCTTGAGCATGTCACCGTTGAATCAGCCATTGGAAAAGTAACCAACTGCGTTTTTGATGCCCAATCCAAGAGCTTGCGGTATGAAGCGGAGATTTACGACCCAACTATGGCTGAGAAGATCCGTCAGGGTTTGATTCAGCATGTAAGTGTTGGGGCAGACTACGATGCACTTGATACAGCCAACGTGCCGCATGGGCTGCATAACGCAGAGATGTCGCTCGTTGCAGTGCCCGGTATTCCTGAAACAAACATCCAGGTTCTAGAGAGTCTTCGTAATGGAGTGGAGGGTTTGGAAGAAAAAGACATTGAAAGTGTCGCTGAGAAAGTCGCTGCTAAGATCGGCGCGAAAAATTCCGTTGAAATCGAGGGCCTGAAAACCAAGCTTACGGAAGCCGAAGGTAAGTTGGTGACTGCTGAGGGCAAACTTGTCGAAGCCAACAGGACAATTGAACAACTAAAACAGCTTTTACCCGGTGTAGACTTGCTCAAGAACCCATCCAAACTAATGCCGGTCTCTGAAGCTATCAAAATGGTAAAGGAAGCACTGCCTGCGCCAATGATTCAGCGTTCATGGGGACTTGGCCCTCAACGCATGTGTCAGGACCTGCAGCGTATCATCCAGAAACTTGAGATTGTGGCAGGTGGCAAGTAATGGCTGAGAAATCTGCCGAGGGAAAACTGCACGAAGTCGATGATGCGGAAGCTGACGCCGTTATCGAATTTGTAAGCAGAGCAATTCCCCATAACGAGATGCTTGGACGTGTTATCCGTAATATGTACAAGCGGATTCAGCATTTAGAAGCCCAAGTTAAGGACCTACAAGCGAAGCCCAAAAAGGCTGCTACTAAAGTTGGAGGTCCATAGTTTTGCTCACTTTTGTGGGGCTAGTAGCGCCAGGACGAACTGGTGTGAACGCAGAAAGAATAAGGAGATTGATTTGAATTGACTGATTTAACTGGAAAATCTTGGATGGCTGTAGGCGAAACTGACGATCCAAACGCTGTGGTAGAATCTTTTGAAGCGGCTGCAGGCATCACCAAAGGCTCACCGGTTTACTTGAGTGCAGACGATAAGGTCTCCGCCAGCCCAGGCGGGGACAATGCGATAGGAATTGCAGTGAAAACCGTTTTGACTGGTCAACAGTGCCCAGTGCTAACCCATGGGAGAGTCAAAGTGACTGCTGGTGGCGCTATAGCAAGAGGTACAGCGGTTTGTAGTGCTGCCGCGGGCAAAGTAATTCAATTCGTTGACCAAGCTGTTGACGAGGGCGGCGCTGCGAAATACACAATTTTCTTCAACCGCAAACTTGGCTACGCTTTAGAGACTACTACGCAGGATACCGACCTCCTGTTTATTGAGGTGCGATAGTGAAGCCGAAACTTTCAATGTCACTATTGCAGAAAGACGCTGGATTTAAAGAAGTCATGGAAAAGCTCAAGCTGAAAACCGACCATCCATTCCTAAAGCGATATTCCGCTTTAGGCGTGAAGGAAGGCTTTTTCAGCGACATGTCGGGCGCTCTTGGCAGAATGCATGACACTATGGTTGATGCTGCATGGCCTGAAATGATTGGCCGTAGCATAATCAACGTAATGCCAACCAACGAAGCAATGGAACGCTTCCCAATCGATACAGGCGCAGTTGCTTACGAATACGCTGAAGGCACAGTTACCCGGCTCTCAGGCAAAAAAGCCACAACTGTTGACATCAACGCCAACATCCTAGCGGAATCTTCAGATGAATGGACAAGGGAATACCTTGAAGACGCATCTTGGAACGTCATGGATCGTGCAACTCAGAACATCGGTAATGCTTTAGGCGTTAAAGAAGCCGAGAAAATCCTCGCATTGTACACTGCTGTTTTGGCTGCTGACTTGGCTACTGGCGCGGACCTTGCAGGCGGCGGTACTGTGATGAGTTGGACAAAGCTGCTTAGCTTGTGGCATGCTGTTAAGTCTGAGAAGCGAAGAGCAACTGTTATCGCCTTAAACGATATGCAGGTTGCGCAGCTCCTCAACGATAGCACTTTCACAAATGCGCAGTCTTTACCAGCAGCACAAACCGACCTCGAAGCCGGCGTTGTTAGCGGCGCTTTGGGCATGAAGATTGTTTCAAGCCCACTTGTGACCAACGGTGTTGCATTCGCCATCGATACACGTGTTGCCTCCGCGATGCTTCTCCGCCGAGACGTAACTGTTGAGGACTGGGAAGATGTCAAGAACGGCAAATACGGTGTCAGAGCCACAACTCGCTTCGGCCTAGGTGTCCTTGATTCCAAAGGTATTGCAAGAATGACAAACATCAAGACGACAATCACTTAAGCGGTGCATTCGTCAATTTTTCTTCCCTTTCTGTAGACATTACTCATAG